>NZ_CP113530.1 GCF_026723865.1 Mycobacterium sp. Aquia_216
GTCGTCGGGTCGGCTGATCATGATGTTTGTGGGCTTGACATCGCGGTGAAGCAGCCCGCGGTGATGCGCGTGATCTAACGCCTCGGCCGCCCCGCTGACCGCCGCCAGGAGCTCGGCGACCGAGAGCCCGGCGCCCGCGCGGTCGGCGAGCAGCGCGCCCAGGTCGGGGCCGTTGACGTAATCCATCGCGATCCACAGCTGGCCGTCGAATTTGCCGCGGTCGTGTACTGCCACGATATGGGGATGCCACAGCCCCGAGGCCCGATCGGCCTCACGATTGAAGCGCTGCTCAAACCCGACGTCGCCGGATAGATCGGCGCGCAAGACCTTGAGCGCTTCGAGGCGGGGTAGCCGCGGATGGCGGGCCAAATACACCTCGCCCCTGTCACCGCCGCCGAGCCGGTGCAGCACTGTGTAGCCGGCGAACGGGACCTCCTGGCTCAGCGGCATCGCGGTGCACCTTCCTTTTCTCGCCTGTGGCCTTGGTTATCGGTGGGCGGACGGGGCGCTGTACGTCGGGGGGTCGTGCGTGAGATCGACTGTCCCAGCGGCGTTGTAGGTCACGGTGTAGGTGGGGGTCGCCGGGGTGTGGCCGTTATAGACGACGGTTCCAGACACGGCGACGACCATCGTGGTGGGGTCCAGCGAGAACTGTGCTTTGGAAAAGTCGCCGGGGCCGATGACCGACACGGTGGTGTCACCGGTGCTTAAGGCGTTGCACTCTGATGGTGGGGCGACCCCCTGGTAGCAGTAATGCTCCCAGTTGTCCACGGCAGTCCGGGCGGCCTGCACACCGGTGGGGTTGAGTGTCACCACCGGTTGGATGTTGGGGTGGGCGGTATTTCCCGTCAACGCGTTGAGCAGGACCGGCGGCGTTGGGGCGGTGATGTCGACGAAGCGGTTTGACGACGACACTGCCAGTGCGCCAGGGAAAACCGGGACCGGAGAGGTGCCGTCGGTCGCGACGCCGAGCAGTGCCACCGCTTTGAGGGCGGCGTTGGTCACTCCCGGTGTGCCAATATCGACCGGCACGGTGGCGGTGTCGAGCTTCCAGTCGTTACCGTTGCGGCGCACGGGGATACGGGCTTGGGACAGTGTCGGGCCGAAATTGGCCGACAGCATCACGTACTGCACGGTGTTGGGGTCATCGCCGGGTGCCGACGGGGCCGAGGTGACCGTGATGTCGGTGATCGGGGCCGCCGCCAGCTGGGTGTGCAGGGCGTCGGCGGTGACCCACTGGGCTGTGGTCGGGGCGCTGGCGCTCAGCGCCAACGCCGCAGTGGCGTCCCCGCGGGCCAGCGCCTCCAGATAGCGCTGGGCGGCTTGCAGTGCAGCGGCTTTGGGCTGGGTGGCATTCGGTGCCGGTGGGTTGTTGCTGTGGTGGGGGACCACGACATAGAAGGCCAGGGCCGCGGCGGCGATCGCGGCCCCGGCGGCCGCGGCGATGCGTCGTTCTCGCCGGCGGCGCGTTGCTTTAGCAGCCTTGCCGCCCGCCGGCGGGGGAGGCTGCGGCGGCCATCCTGGGTTGGCCGGGGCTCGGGCCGCTGTCGGTTCACCGGGTGCGGGCAATGCGGCCTGAGGCCCGCGCCGATCAGGTGGTGTGGCCCATTCGGGCTGGCCGGTGGAGCCGGGCCCGGTCGGTGGCAACGGGTGGGCGCCCGGTAGGCGGTGGGCCAGCTCGAGGTGATGGGTCAGGGCGGCCGCGAAGTCGGCGCACCGCGCGAAGCGGTGGTGAGGATCTTTGGCCAGCGCCCGGCCGAAGACCGCGTCGGTGACGGCCAGATCGGGGCGTAGAGCGCCAAGCAGAGGTGGCGGCGCGGTCAGGTGCGCGCTGATCACGGCCACCGCGGGGAGGTTTGAATACATCTTGGCGCCGGTCAACAGGTAGTAGGCCGTCGCTGCCAGTGAGTATTGGTCCGCGCGGCCATCGATGGGTGCGCCCATCAGTTGCTCGGGAGCGCTGTAGTTGACGGTGCCCAAGGCCATGTTGGTGACCGTCAGACCAGAGGTGTCGTCGATCGGTCGGGCGATCCCGAAGTCGGTCAACAGGATTCGGGGCGCCGTGCTGTCCTCGGGCTGGCTGATCATGATGTTGGCCGGTTTGACGTCGCGGTGCAGCAGGCCGCGGTGATGGGCGTGGTCGAGCGCGTCAGCGACGGCGCGGATCACGGCCAGCACCAACTGGGGAGGCATCCCCGCGGGATAGTGGGCGCCGACCAGCGCGGCGAGGTCGGTGCCCTCGACATAGTCCATGGTGATCCAGAGCTGGCCGTCGGCCTCACCGCGGTCATGGACCCCGACGATGTGGGGATGCCACAAGCCCGCCGCCAGTTCGGCCTCACGGTTGAATCGGAGCTGAAAACCGGGGTCAGAGGACAGGTCTGCGCGCAGTACCTTGAGGGCTTCCAAGCGCGGGAAGCGCGGATGGCGGGCCAAATACACTTCGCCCATGCCCCCGCTGCCGAGCTGGCGCACGATGGTGTACCCGGCGAATTGGGCGCCCTCGGTCAACGCCATGACCGAGCCCCGTGGTCCTGGCCGTTCCTGCCATGCCGAGACGGGTCGACGACGGCCGCAAGTCGTGCCGGGGGTGGCTCGGAGTCGCCCGCACAGCCGCAGGCTTTAACGTCAAACCCTGTGTAGAGGAACGCCTTTCGTCTCAGCATGGGGTTGATCGGGTGGTCAGCGGCGCGACCTCACCGGTGATCGGCGAACGGTTGCTGCGGGGGTCGGGGATCGCCCTCGGATGGCTTCGGGCGCTGGACAGGGTCGCGGGGACCCCACCAGCCGGCGCCAGGCCGGGGTAGGTCAGCGGCGCGATCCCTGTCATCAGTCGCCTTTCCTGCTCGGGGCCGTCGTCGTGAGGCCTGGGGACATGGTGGGGCATAACTCTTGACAGACGCAATAGTGCGCGCCGGCCGGCGACAACGCGGTCAGCGGGGCCCAGCAGCCGCGCATCTATGGCCGTGACGTGCCTCGATTGCAGCGCGGAGGCCTGGCGTTGCGCCGGCGCAGCGGGGGCTATCCGGTCGCGGGCCGAGACTCAGCGAGCGCACGCTGCATGTCGTCGACGCTGACCTTCAGGACAGCAGGGTCAGCCCGCACCAGCTGGTCGAGGTCTTGCGGGTTGGGCGCAAGCCGGTGCAACCGGCGGGCCCGTTCCCGCCGGCACGCCACCGCCACTTTGCGGGCATAACGCCCGTTGCCGGCGACGTCGAGCATGGTGCCGCTTTCGTACGGACGTGAACGCAGCTCGGTTGCTTCCGTGCGCAGCATCTCCCACGCGTCGTCCTCGACAGCGAGGCGCTCTTTGCCGGCCAAGTGGCGGCCGATCGCCACGATCTCGTCGGGGGTATAGCTGTTGAACGTCAGGGTGAAATGGAATCGCCCGGCCAGGCCGGCATTGGCCTTGAGGAAGTCCTGCATCTCCTTGGGATATCCCGCGACGATTACCACCAATTCGTCGCGGTAGTCCTCCATGTATTTCAGCAGCGTGTTGATGGCGTCGACGCCAAAGGAGTGCCCCTCGGTCTTCGGGACGAGCCGGTAGGCCTCGTCGATGAACAGCACACCGCCACGCGCCTCCTCACAGACCTCCTTCATCTTGGCCGCGGTCTGCGAGACATAGCCGATCACGATGTCTTCTTCCGTCACCTCTTTGACGTCGGGACGCGCGATCTTGCCGAGCCCAAAGAGCACTTCGCCGACCACCCGCGCGAAGGTCGTCTTGGCGGTGCCTGGGGGGCCGAGAAACACCATGTGGTTCTCGTTGCTGGTGGCGCCGCCCTCGCCCTGTTCGGCGAGTAGTTGGTCAATCTGAATCTCGGTGCGCCACACCGCTATTTGCTCTTTGGCCTCGTCGAGACCGATCAGTTCGTCGACGCGGGCCTGGGCGCGGCTCAAGACGTCTTGGCGCTCGCTGGCCAACGCCGCCGCCGCACGCGCGTCGCGGCTGGTTTCAGTTTGGGGGTCCCATTTATCGGTTCGCGTCGCGATCGTTTCGGCGTCGGTCGTGACGATGCGGTAGTCAGGCTCCTCGAGGGCTTTGCGTGCTTGCGGGATCACCGCGCCGTCGATGGTGGCGCTACGGAATGCTTCGTTGGCCGCCTCGAATTCGCCCAGTTCACGCAGGCACCACCCTTTGGTGAGGGCCAAATCCGCGGCGATGTAAGCATTTTGCGTAGTAGTCTGGCTGATAAGGTCGGCCGCTGCCTGCGCTTGTCCCAGCGAGGCTAACGCCATGGCCCGCAGTGTTTGCACCGCGGCCAGTACATCGGTGGGAACGTAGGTCGCGTTAGCTGGCGGGCACACCTCGGTAATGGCGCACAGATCAGGCCATCGCTGGGTGGCGTGATACGCGGTGGCGGTGAGGAACTGTCTCCACAGCGCAGTTTGACTATCGGTGGCCAGCTCGGCGTCGTTGAGAACCGTCATCGCCTGCTCGAACTCGCCGGCGCCGATCAGCGCGCTGGCGAAGGCCAGCGCGATCGTGCCTCGCGACCAGACCTGCAACTGCAGATACAGCGGCGCGGGTACCACGGCCTGCAGCGCGCCGTCTTGCTGGCCGATGCGGCGCGTTTCCCGGTAGAGGGCTCGGGAGTTGAGATAGGCCCCGGCTAACGCGTCGCGACTGTGATCGCCGCAGGCCAGCCGACCCAGCCACGCGTCGGTCATCGCCGGGTTTTGGTCGGTGATCGCGGTAAACGCCTGCTGGGCTGAGCGCGGATCTCCCGAGCTGAACCGGTTGATCGCCTCGTCGAAGGCGCGGCGTTGTTCGGTGGGTGAGGTCGTTGTCATCGGAGTCCCCACTCGGCCACTTGTTCTGTGCTCACCGCTCCCCCTCCACAGCTGTCATCGTAAACGCTCCTGCACCCCGACCTTCTGCGCTTTGTGCGTCAGCGGCCGGTGATCGGTGCGACCGACCCTGCGGGGGGCTCGTCGTCCGGTGGCGGCGGGGCGGTGAAGTCCTCAGGTGGCGGTGCCGGCGGAAGCGGCACGTCCCCCGAGGTGTGATCGACATAGGCCGACAGCGGTGGTGTGCTCTCCCATCCGGCGTTCGGCGCAACTTCTGCGATCGAGCCAGGTTCGGCGGTGGCCCCCCAGTGCGGGTCGAGGACCGCTTGCCCGGGGGCGCTGGTCGGGCCGGCGGCGCGGCCGCGGGTCTGTGGTTGAGGGCGGCGGCGCGGGTCCAGGCCCGCACCGGCCTTGGCGATCAGCTCCTCGACCAGCCCGCCCGCCGCCGCCGCGGTCGCGGCGGCGATGGCAGGGTGCGCGGCGGCGGCCGCCGCGGGCGCCGACGTCGCAGGGACTGCGGATGCCTGCCCGGAGTCCCCGTCATCGCTTTGTGCTGCCGCGGGTACCGGGGAGAATCCGTCTTGCGGCTGGCCCAGCACCTCTTGGGGATCGGCGCTCGAGGACTGCTCGTCGAGCTGCTCCCAGGGCGTTTTCCCCTTACCGTGCAGGCCTCGCAGGCCGCCCAATGCGGCCGACCCCGCCCCTTTCATCCCGGCGTGCATCGCCAGCCCCATCGCCACGTCACTGGCCCGGCCAAGCACGCCGCGACCCGGATGTTGTCCTTCCAGGTCGGCGCGGATATGGCGGAGCAGATACAGCGCCGCCATCGATCCCCCACCCATGATCAACACATGCGCGAAAGGATTGGTGCCGCCCAATTCAGCGGGCAGCGGACGGGAGATGAGCCGTTCGATCGCCAGTCCCATCACGCTGACGAAGGTCACGAACACCATTACTTCGATGGGGTGCTTGAAGAATCGCCACACCGTGGCCTTCGCGTGCTCTTGGGCTGCTCCGGAGATTCCGCCGGCGAACACGCTGGGCAACAGCTTAGCGGTGGTGTACATCGCTTTGAGTGACACCTTGAACACCGAGGCTCCTGAGGAGATCATGAACCAGCCGAACAATACCGCACTGAGAACCAAGATCGCCCCGCTGAATGTGTTTGTGGCATCCAGGTTTTGGGCGTAATGCACGGCAGGCAGATCACCGCAGCGGGCCATGGCCTTGATCGGCCCGTCGGAGATACCCTGCTGCAGCGCCGTGGAGTACTGTCCTGCGCATCCCGGCTTCGAGTCAACGACATGGCCAAAGTTGAAGACCTCCAACGGTTCTCGCACGACATGCGTAATGAGGCTCGATGTCAGAGTGTCGACCTGGCCGGTGAAACCTCCGCCGCCGATCGCACCGTTATGCGTGACTGCCTCGGCGGTACTAAAGCCCATGCTGCGGCCAAACGCCAACATGCCGTCGTGCCCGTACATCATGCCTGCGGGGTCGGAGAACACGGTGATGGCCAACGCTGGCATCATGATCGCCAGCAGGACCATCGTCCACCCGCGGCCGGCTTCGCCCCGGCGTATTGCAAGCACCCCGAGGAATACCCCCAGCGGGACGGTGATGGCGACCAGGCCCCACCGGGTGGTGACGGTGATGACCGCGGTGGTGATCGCGCGGGCGATTTCGCCGAATACCGTCAGCCAGTAGGTCGAGACGGTCAACTTCATCACCCACAGCGACAAGGCGATGATGCCGACGAACAGCCCTGCTTCCGCGGTCAAGATGGTCGACGCTGCGAAACCGGTCGACATGACCTCGAACGCGTGCATCACCCACGGCCACCACGAGCCGGGGTCGTAGACCTGGGCGTCGGGGCCGCCCTGGCTGAGCTGATCGGGAAGGCTGGCCAACGACAGATAGAAGTCGCCGATCGGAACCCCGTAGGTGCAATGCAGGCCGGTCCAATTCAGCACCGCGGCGTTGGTTGATGCGCTCGCTTGTGGTGCCAGCGTCACGGCCATTGTGAACAGCAGTTGCAGCAGTGCACTCACCTTCAGCGGCCGTGCCATTCGGGGGTGGCGCAGCAGCCAGTATCGTGCGCGCGCTAGCACGCGTTGATCCTTTGGCGCTGCCGCTTGCGGTGCGGGTTGGTGTCGTAGAGCTCGGCGAGCTCGCGAGTCGGCGCACTGAACAACTTCACTTTGCCCCAGCCGCCGAACTCATCGAGATGCCACGCCTCGCCTTCGCGGCCGGGAATGACCTTGCCGTGCCGGCTGTCGATCGAATCGTCGCCGTAATTGGGCATCGCCGAGGGACTGGTGTTGGTCACGTAGTCACTGCGCAGCTGCGGGTGACGATCCAGGTCACGGTTGCACCACAGCAGCGTGTCCTCGGCGATGGTCGCATCTTTGAAGCCCAGGCACAGCCGTTGCTCGATGTATTCGTCTTCAAGTACTCCGAAATCATTCCTGGGTGACTGGCTGATCCCCAAGAACAGCGTCCAGGCCTTACGGCCTTGGCGAATCACGTTATTCGCACAACGCTGCCCGCCGGGAGAATGCGTCCATGCCGCGCACTCCTCGACGACAAGGATGTCGGGCTCGGTGTCGCGGGAGAAGAACAGTGACTCCGCCAGATCGGCAGCCATGCCGTAAAGGGCTTGGGCGGCGCGCTGACTCGGGGTGGTCTGGTGGTGCAGATGGGCCTGGTACTCCTCGGTGACCGTCGGCAGCTTCAGGCCGCCGAAGTTCCAGATCACCAGTTGCTTCGACAGATCGGGCAGCAGCAGATCCTCGTCGAACATGGGCGCCAAGAGCCGCTCGGCGCGCAGTCCTTCCAGGGCGATGAGGAGGTCGTCGTCGACGCTGACCCGATCGGGTCTGCTGCGATCGGCCAGAACGCCGATGAGCCGATTGAGCGATCCGATGCCGTCGGCCTGACGCGTGGCCGGGGCCAGCAGCGCTTTGAGGCGCGATGCCTGAGGACTCAACGGCGCGAATCCCATTTGCGGTAGCAAATGATCTACAGTGCGTTCTGCGGCATACTCGAAAGGAAAAATACGCAGCCCGTCGAGACTAAATTTCGGATTCTTCGGGTCGATGACAACCTTTTTGTCGTCATCGAATGTGGATAATGCTGTTTGGTGTTCACGAGCCTCGGTGGGGTCGATCAGATGTACGCCGACACCCAATTCCAGCCACGATCGCACGAGATTCTTAGCGCACTGCGACTTCCCGCGCCCCGGAGAGCCGCCAATGACCAGGTTGCCCGGGTTGTCCCGCCCGGGGGCGCCGACCAGGTCGTTGAGAACGATCTCGCGCAGCCCCGGACTGGTTATGGTCTCCCCCAGTGGGACGCCGACGTTATTGCCTAAGCTGGTGGCCAGTAGCGGCACAAACTTTGCGAAAGCGTTGGTAGTGGACGGGTTTCGGATTTCGTGCAGGCCCGCGCTGGTTTCGGTCCCCGGATTAAGGGCGCGCCACAACGTGGGCTGGCTGCCGCGCCGGCGTTTGAGCTCGAGGCGTTGGGTGCGGTAGCGGCGGATCACCTCCGAGATCGCGGTGTCGGCGGCGCCGGCGTCGGCGGCCGCGGCGATCACCATGACCGCGGCGTTGACGCCCCGTTCAGCGCTGCCCTGCTTGAGGGCAGAGGCCAGCTGCCTACCAGAGACCAGTTTGCGCAGCAGCTCGTCATCGCTGTCGGCGTGGCGGCCGCGTTGGCGTGCTTGGTCTTTGATGTTGGTGATGACGTTATGTGCGGTCGCCACGGCGACTTCAGCAGTGTCGAAGGTGAAATGAATCGTCCAGTCCAGCGTGATGGCCGGTGTGGTCACGTCATCGAGCACCTTGAAGATCGTCGAGCGTGGCCAGCGCAGCCCCCCGTCGGGCCATTTCTCCAATCCGACGATGGCCTGATACGAGTCGGCAACGCCGTCGTCCTCGTGTCGATGCGTGCGCAGAAAGATCTCCGCCTCGGTGCGCGCGGCACGCCATCGCCGCTGACGAAGCGCGGCGGCGGACGGGTCTTTCCACACTGGTGTAAACGCTGACCCCGGGAGTCGGGCCTCGGGGTTATAGGGCTGATTGGGGATCGGCTTTTGCCACGTGTGGCGGCTAGCGGTGTAATTCCAGTGCCACCAGATCTGTTCCACGCTCACCGGTTTCGCGAACAGTGCTGGCGGCAGCTTGGCGACCATCGTGGCGGCGAGTGCGCGGTACTGGGCCAAGGCGGCGGCACTGTCTTTGTCGCGGCCGATGATGGAGTCGAGGCGGCGCTGCCATCCGCCTGCCGCGGTCGCCCCGGACAGGCCGTAGTCCAGGGGAAGGCTCAGCCAATAGATCCGGCGCCGCGAGTGGCGGGCGTGTAGCGCTGGTGCCCAGCGCTGGCAGTGTTGCACCCATGCTTCGGCATGCTCGGGCATCGCGGTGGCGTCAACGACATTGTCTGGGTGGAGATCTGGGTGGGCGAAGATCATGCGCCGGGTGATGTTGCGTGTGGCCACCGGTGCTGTCAGGCCGCTGAGCAGCGCGCCGGAGGGCAGTCCCCGCAGCAACTCGGCGTGCACGTCGGCGACGAGGTCCTGGGACTCCTTGGGCAAAAAGATGAACGGCAGCCCCGATACCAGGTATTCGGCGTAGACGCCGCTGTGGGTGAAACGTAGGTTACCGACCGCCTCTACGGGCGCGTCTCCGGTTGTGATAGTCATTGCGGCGCACCGTTGTTCGGAGCACCCAGGTCGTGTGAACACGTCATGTGAGGGCGCAGGTCGGCGACCCAGAACTGCATTCGGGTACGCAGGGAGGGCCGCGTCGCCGGGAGCTTGGACAGCGCCCAGATCGCAGCGGCGGTCAGCGCGGCGCCCACGGCCCCGATGATCAACGCGTTGCCGCTTTGCAGGTTCAGCGTCATCAGCGAGGCGGTGGCCACAAAACCCACCAGCAGCGCGGTGGTGTCAGGAAGCCGCCATTTTTCCTTGAACGGCAGCCGGAATCCGTCGCCGGAGTCTCCCAGGTATATCGGCAGATCACGTTGGTCCGACCACACTTTGGCCGGGGACTCGTCAGTCATCACTGCCCGTACGGGTTAGGGACGTTGACGTGGTTGGTCACCCCGTGGCTTTGGAACTCATGAGTGATCAGCGCCGCGATACCCGCGGACAAGAAGATAGTCACCGACAAACCGATCACCAAGAACTGGTGGGTCATGCCCGCGCCGGCGCCTTCTTTGCCCGCTTTGCCCAACGTCGACACGGTCCCCACCACGAGTGCGACCCCGGCGAGAAGGCCTTCGAGCATATAGGCCATGGACGTTCCGGACGTGAACAGTCCTTCGGCTAGAAATTGTGTATGTGTCGCGTCCACGATGATCTCCTTGTCTCATTAATTGTGGGTCGAGGTGGCTGGCGTCGGGTCGCTGTTATTACTCACCTGCGGTATTGAGTCTATGCTCGTCACCATCCAGGTCCCGCCGTTATTTTCGACGGTCAGCGGAAACGTAAAATTGATCGTGGCAAATTGCGAGGTTTGTGCAATGACCCGCGCCCGGACATGAATACGGGTCCCGGGTGTCGGCGCATCAGCGACCTCGGTGGCGGTGTCGGCGTTCTTGATCACCGCGCTTTGATAACCGCCGATCGGTTTGATCCACGAGTCAGCAACGACGTAGCGGTCCAGGCCGCTGGTGGCGGTCAGGTAGGTGGTAATGAAGCCGCTCACCACGGGATACACGGGGCTACTCGGGCTCAAGGGGTGGTCGTAGCCCTGCTTCACATCGGCGCCCGGGCCGGGGCTACTCATCGGCACCGGCCAGTCCATTGCGCGGGGTTGATAGTGCCAAACCGAGACGGGCACACCGTAAAACGCGCTCGTCGCCTCGGCTGATGCGTAGGAACGTTGCTGCACGACCACGACAACCCCGTAGAGGTCAACATCGCCGGCCGAGCCGCCCGGCACCACCGACCACACCTTGGGCGTGTTGATCACCGCCGGCGGCGGCGGCGCCGACTGGCTTGCCGCCGGCGCTGCCTCAGGTTCAGACAGGGTGATAAAGCGTTGCAGCGCTGAGCGTTTGGAGCTCGGCGTGGTCAACACAGCGGCCACGAAATCCGCGGCGAAGGCACCCGCGGCGTCACGCTGATTGCCGGCACGGTTGGCGATCGCCGCGACATCGCTGGTATCAGGATGCGATGCGCTGAAAAAGACCTTCACCGAGGCGGCGAACCCGAACACCGCAAAGAGGGTCACCACGGCGATCGCAGCCTGGCGCAGACGACCGCGGCCGCGGCGGATGCGGTGTTGCCAGGTCCTCGACATCGTGAGGGTGCTCATGACAGCTACTCCTTCTAGTTGGGCGAGTGACCGAAGAACTGCAGTTGACTCATCGCGAAGGTGGCATCAACAGGGCTACTGGGGGCGCCGGCGGGATCAGCGGGCGGGGGCGCCGCGGGGTCACCCCCAGGTGCTCCCATGAGGGAATCCACCAGTCCGTTGGGCGGTTGCTCGCTCGGGGCGCCTGCGGGCCCAGATGCAGGCGACGTCGGCAGCGGGTTGGCCGGCGGTCGATCGGTGTGCAGGATGATCACATCCACTCTCGAGACCAGGACCTTGCGGGGCAACGTCACCGACACCGGACCATGGACACTGTGGGTGTCGACGGGCAATGGATCGGTGACGAGTTCATTGCCGTTGAAGAAGTTGAACTGCACGTTGGTGACAACCCGGTGTTGCAGCCATTCATCCTTGCCCCCTTGGGTTTTCGCTACCCACCCCGGGGTCACCGATAGTGAATTGAGCATGTAGCTACATGCGGAGTTCGGGCGCGACGGGTCGCAGACGAACTGTACGTGCAGCACCTGGCCATCGAGCCGGCTCTCCTGTGGTCCGCGACCACACACCCACGCCGAATCGGTTGCTGCGTCGGTCAAAGCCACCGGAGAACGCGCGGCGAGCTGGTCACCCGCCCCACCGTCCGGGGTGCAGCTAGTGCTCCACGGGGTAAACGGCACAGCCTGGTCCTGTTGTGGCACAGCCACATTGGTCGTTGGTGCGGCGGCGACCGCAGCGATGGTGGCGCGGTGCTGGGGTGGGGACACCGGAGCGGGGCCACCGCCGAACCCGACGAACGCCACCACGATCAGCACCGCGGCCACCGCCGCACCGCAGCCCAGCCACACAGCGGTTCGTTTGGCCCCCCGATTGACGTCGGGCTCGGCCTGCTCGCCCACCGCAGCCGACCCGTCGAGGTCGTGCGGGGCGGGCGCGTCGCCGTCCTGCAGCATCACCACGCGCTCGGCACCGTTGTCCGGGCTGGCCACAGCGCCGTCGACGTCACCGGATCGCTGACTGTCGCTGCGCTCGGCCTGGGGCCCCAGCTGATCGGTGACGGTCAGTATCGGCCCGTCTTCGAGCAGTTGCTCGAGCATCCAGTCTTGTGTCGACGCGCTCCCCTCCGCCATCACGAACCCCCATCGCTGATCACGTCACCGTCAATAACCGGATGCCGCTGCGGGTCTCCGTGGGCGTCCCCCCAGACCGGGACGAGTACCCAGCCCGCGGGGTGCGTGGGGATCGCCTGCCGTACGGGTGCCGGCCGGCGCACGGCGATGGCCGATGCCGCCGGCCGCGCCGCCGGCGGCGCAACGACCTTGCGGGCGCGACGATCACGCAGTCGCACCAGCACGACAACGCCCAACGCGACAACGAGCAACGGCCAAATCCTGGCGACCACCTGGACCAGGGCGAGCATCGTGGCCACCGTGCCCAGAAAACCCATGCAGAGGAACGCGATCAGTATTCTCATGGCGCAAACCTAGCTATCGGATGTGACAGAAATCCGGGTCCGGAATCTGATGACGGATATGGTGCATGGGGTGCGGTAGGGTGCGGGATATGACCGCTCCAGCTGACGGGATTGACCGGCTCATTTACTTCGTCGAGGCCCGGCTCACTCAGCTCAAGCTGTCGAAGCAGGAGGTGGCCTCGCGCGGCGGGCCCGGGGTCGACACCCTCGTCAAGGCCCGTCGCCGCAAAACCCAAAAGGCCCAAAACACCCCGGCTGTCGGCACTTTGCTGCGTTTGGACGCCACCTTGGGGTGGCAGCCCGGCTCGGCGGCGGTCGTGCTGCTCGGGGGCTATCCGATGAGCCTGACCCCCCGCCCTAACCGGGCTGGCCTTCGCGAGAAGAAAAACCCGCTTCGGCCTATCAGCGAAGACGAGATTGCGGCGGGTCTGGTGGCTCAACTTCGTGATGAGCTCGGCCGGCTCGAAGAGGACCGTGTCGCCGTCGAGCGGCGCATCGACCTCGTGCGCCGTGTCCTCGTTACGTTGGTTCCCGACGACGAGTTGGCCGCCTGGCACGGCGCGACCACGTCGATTCCCGGCGCCAGCTCTGCCTGAATTACTCATCACCGTCACGGTCGTGTCCGTTCGCCTGGCTCGTGCAATGGCCAGGTGTCGACCAGCCCTGGCCCGGTCATGTCGTAAGCCCCCAAAATGGCGGCCGCGTCCTCGGCCGTGATCGGCCTTTTGACCGGCGTCAGTGGCCACCACTGGTCAGACCCATCCACGGCCAGCCAGCCTTCGGCGATGCCGTAGATGCCGGCCACCGTGGGAATCATGACGAGCTGCAAACACAGCCACGGCAAGATCGCCACTTGGCCGAAGGAGCCTGCGGGGTCATAGACGAGCTGCGAAATCAGCAGCGTCAGTGCGCCCAACGCCGCCCCACCCCACAGCATCGCGGCGACCGGGAAGCCGCGCAGTGTGTGCGGGATGAGGCTGACCAGCACCGCCTTCAACACCCATCCTGCTCCCCACCCGATCGGCACCACGACGGCGGCTGCGACCACGAAGGCCACTTCGGCGTGCGCGGCGCGCGATTTGGTTGCCCGCATCCACAGCGGATCGATCCGGGTGTCGTCGTGCGGATCGGGCACCGCCGACGTGCGAATGCGCTGCCGCTTGCGCACGATCCGTCCCAGCTTCTCGGCGCGGCGGCGCTGAATCGTCGACCACCCTTGGTGGTAGGCGATCCACTCTCGCCGGACGTCATCGAAGCGATCCGGAGGCAGGTCAACAGCCATATATCGAGCCTAAAGCGCCCAAAGAGGCTCTCCTGCACTAATTTCTTGACCGCCCAACCGCGCTGCTGAGGGGCTCACGAAGACAGGTCAGGCTCGGCCGACTGCTGGGACTGAGGCCCGGCACCGAGCTGGCAGTTCATACCCGCACCGTGTGATGTCCGCTGCAGGCGGTGCGGGCGGCGCGTGTCCGGTCTGCGTGACGTGCGAGGGCCAGCAGCATGGTTGCCACTGCTGGACAAGACGCAGCTGAACACGGCTGACAGACAACGCGTTACGTTCGCCGTTGCAGACGCCGACGCGATTGTTTGTGGACTTTATCGACCGGAATATTGGCGCCCAACAGCGGCGCGATCTGCAACGATCACTTACTAAGTGGACGCTAAAGCTTTTTTATGGCAGCGGATTTGAGGGCGTGCCGCATCTCATTTCTGTTGTCGCGTGGCACGCTGCGGCCATGCGCTGAGGTAAGCCGTCTCGCGTCTTGTCACCCGGTCTCGTGTGTCAACTTCGTGCTCGTTTCTTCGTCGCAAGATCTGCTGCCGCATAGCTACGGCGCAGGTCGAGGCAGTCTATACGTCACTGCGATAGGCTAGACGACACGAAAGTGCGACTAGGAAAACGGTTTTGAGGCTCTACAGGGCGGCGGCGGCGGGCGGCACGCAGCTCGTCAAGATAGTGGATGAATTCCTCCCAGTCCATCAGCTCGACCCGCTCTCCTGGGGCCCCTCTGGGGATGATTCTCGCTTCTCTTACATTGCGGGGCAGCAACTCTGCGGGCTCCAGCGCATTTCCGAATTGGCGGCTGGTGTTCTTGTTGTCCGAGTTGTGATCGTAGCTTTGGTGACTACGCGTTGCTTTGCCTGCCCAGAATGCGGCCGACTCCATGATATCGCGCTCGTGCGAGCCGTACATGATCATTGCCGCGGGCGTCACATCTCGGATCGCTTTGCCCTGCAGTGGCCCGTAAATCGCGTCGAGCTGCGAACCAGACTGTGCAGCAAAGCAAATCGAACACCCCAGGCCACGTGACTCGGCCAGATACTGGGGAAGCCGCGGGATCGGCGTGTTGGTGATCTCGTCAAGGAACAACCCGATGCGGTGAAATTCCTCCCACTGCGCTACTTTCATGCGTTGCCGGTTGATCAGCTGATCCATCAACACAATTGCCTGCGCCGCGACTGTTCCATCGGCCGGTGTCAACAGGAACAGCGTGGCATCGGGGACATCGAAGAACGACAAGTCCAGCGGCGAGAAATTGCGGTCACGTTCGGTCGTGAGCAGCCACGCGGTGAGGACCTTCGTTACGGTCATCTTCACCGAATCCCGCTGTTTAGGTTCCATTTCCAGCACCGCGCGCACCCGCGCCATGAACAACGCGTCGTCGGTCCATGCCGCTGCCGACGCCCAGCCGGGTTTCCACGACATCTGGAACGGACCTAAGAGATTTTCGATCTCGACATTTTCCGATGCCGCGAGAGTCCACTCCATGCCCTGTCTGGTCGCCGCAGGGCTCGCGGCGTACAACAGGCAGACCAGAGGAGCCAGTGCTAACTGATCCCACGGACCGGGATCGGACCCTTGCCGGAATGCGCTACCGGACAAGGCGATCGCCGAGGTGCTCAGCAGGCTCTGCGCGGTCGCTATTGCGTCGTTGAGGTTGGTGATGAGCGCTGTGGGGTCGAAACGGTACGGCGTATATTCTTTGGGATAGTAGGGCGCGCTGATGGGACGCAAATCCAACAGCGCTGTCGGCCCGGAGCGGCGCGAAGCCACCATCTGCATCAAGTCGTCTTTGCTGGACGACACAAACGCTGGGCCGGGCCACAACACGGCCGACTGGGCCAGCCAGCGGCGTGTCTTACCGGTTCCCGGCGGTGCGAATCCCCCCACATGGGGTGCGGTTTCCAAGGGAACCAGCCGGCCTTGCGCGTCTCGGGTCCAGCCGGCGAAGGGGGTCACCGGCGGCCGAAACCCATCAGTGCTGCTCGACAGTGCCATGGCTCAGCGCTTCGGTGGCTGCGGAGGCATTGAGGGCATGCAGATCGGTGCTAGGGCGGGCCGTGGAACCCTGCGCGTGCCCAAGCAAGTCTCACACAGCCGATCGTCATCATGGCCGCGGCAGTCCGGGCACGGCATCACACACTGCGCGCAGTAGTCTTCGCCATCCCAGGCCGCAGGGCCGCTGCTGTCGGGTCTGACGACGTTGAGCCAGCTACGCACTGTGGCATCGCCCACTGCCGTCAGGGCAGCGCATCGCCTACACGACAACGTGTGCGCCGGCTGGCGTGGCGGTTCAGGTCGATGGGCGCCCGAAGGGCGATGCAGATCCTCGGAAATGGTCACAGCCAGGCTGATTTGGTCGCGGGTATATAGCCATCCCACAGGCTCAACCCACGTCCGCGGCACGAGCTGCATAATCACGGGGCCGGGCAGCCCGCTGGCCTGGCTTACTTCTTTGATGGTAAACAGCCCAGCCAAATCCGCCGGCTGGTGGCGTCGGGTTCTATCAGGTAGTGCCAAGGTGCTCTGCGTAGCCATGCTTTAAGGTTAAATCCCCCACACCCCATGGCCGTTCGCTATTTTTCAGGCCCCTACCGCGTCGCCCGTCCACGTTTGCTCTTGGCGGAACACCACCATAGACACGTCGACGGTTCGGGTGGCGGTCGTGATGCGGACCGTGGATTGAGAGGTCTGCTCAAAGCTGAGGTCGGGCACCATCGCGTCGGTTGGGCTGTGGCCCACCGTGATCACCGTCGAGGACAGTCCGGCCTGCGGCGCGATGGTGGCCCGGTCGTTGATGATCATCGTCGGTACGAATTCGGCGGGCCGGCGTGCTTCGACCACCGCAATGTTGGTTTGTGAGACCGAGTACCAACGCCGCGGCTCGCGCGAGTAGATGGCGATGCGTTCGCCTGCGGCCGCGGCCCGGATCAGCAGCTGGCGAACATAGAAATCCGAGGTGTTCATGACGATGCGGGTCGGTTGGGCTGGATCAGTCAGCGGCCACATGACCAAATCGTCACGCTGGATCGGTGGCCACCCCGACTTGTCGTCACGCAGCGCTGCGCCGACCAGAATGCCGGTCGGACCGACGGGAACCTGCAATTCGTCGGCGCCATGCAACAGCCTGGCCGGCAAATGCAGCGCAGGTTGCGTTGCCGGCGCGGCCCGCAGCGCCGCGCGGTACTGACTGCCGGGCAACGTGTTGAGAAACAGGGTCGGCGCCTGCTCGGGTGGGCGAGGGTCGTTGGTGCGCACCAGCGCCGATACCTGCACCGGCCCGCCCGGCAGCTTGCGGAGCATCATCACGTGCACGATGTGATCACTGCGCAGTGACCACATCTGATGGAATGATTCGGTCGTAATGTCCTCGGGCGAAAAGTAATACGACGTGACATAGCCCGGTTTGGCGTTGATGGTTTTCCACCTCACGTCGGCCTTGGGTCGTGCCGGCGGCGCCGCGCGAACAGCGCCCGCGGTTCCCCCGGGCCGGCTACCTACGCCGAGCAGCTGAGGCTCGGCGACACCCTCACTCCCCCTGGGGGTAGTGAGATCCGCGCCGTCATCGTCGCCCTCGTCGACGACCGCCGGGCGCGCGGGCGCAGACGCCAGACCGATGCTGAGCTCCTCGAGCATCGTGTCTTGTTCTTCGGCGTTGAGCACTCGCGCTCGACAGCCTTGCTGCTCAAGAGCTTTCACGAGGCGCTCGGTGGCGGCCGCGGCTGCCGACCCAATCGAACGCCGATACATAAGCCCACGGACCGATTCATTGATGTCAAGGCGCACAATCAAATGAGTGGTGCGCTGCCCTGCTGCCCCCCGATCGGCCAACAGCGTGTTGTAGAGCTGCGGATACCCCGTGCCGGGGCGCACCCGATACCCTGCGGTCGCGATGTCGACACCCAAATGCAGCCCACCCGGCTGTTCCATCAGGCCGATCACGACGTCGAGCGGTAGTAGGTTGTCGGTCAAGACCAGTGTTGAGCCACGCAGGTACGACGGCGAATACGGTCGCCCGTCAACCTCGATCATGGTGACGGCCTCATTGTCGGCGGTACGCACCCCGTAGACGTCGCCGCCATGGCTAATGTCTACCGCGGCACCCACGGCGGTGGTGTGCCGACGGTCACGCATCCAGCGAGAGCGGTCAAGCACCCAGGCCGCGGCGTTGCGTCGGTGCACCGTGACGACCAGCAAAACCACCGCGGCCACAGTGATCGCCGCCGCGGGCCACCACCCGAACCGGTACGTCGGCAATATTGCGAACGCCGCGACGCCGATCGCCTCGGCACCGAGGACAGCACCCAAGGAGGGCTTGACATTTACCGAGCGGGCCTTCACGACATCCTCCGCCTGATGGCCACCACACCGAACAGTGCTGCGGCCGCCAAGGCCACGACGCCGAGGCCTAGCAGGGCCACGTTACGTGGCCGCAGATCCGGGGCCGGCGGCTTGGGCGGCACATGCAACGCGGTACTGAGGTGCTCGACCGGTTTGGGATCACCTGGGGTGATATCGAAGGTCAGCGCGGCCACCGGATCTACCACGCCGTGGCCAACCTGATTATCCACCGTGTGCGCGGGATTGTGGGCGGTCTCCATAATCCGCCGAATCACTTGGTGTGCACTCAAATCCGGGTATTTTGCACGGACCAACGCGGCTACGCCGGCCACATACGCCGCCGAAAAGCTGGTCCCCCACACGCCGTTGCCAGTACCAGGGTCGTTGCCCGGAGAGGCGTTGACCGCCGCGCCGTTGACACTCGAGAGCCCCATGATGCGCGAGCCCGGGGCGGCGACTCCCACCCACGGACCATTGATGGAATCCGGCATCGGCTGGCCTTCCGGGGTCACCGCGGCGACCGCGAGCACGTAATCAGAAAACCACGCCGGGCTCACAATGGTGCGCACTCCTGACCAATCTCGGGGGTCATCGACGTTGAGCGGGTTGAACACTGGGTTTTGCCCGCAGTCGTGCTGCATGGGGTCGTTGCGGTTACCGGCGGCCGCCACGATCACCGCGTCCTTGTCGACCGCGGCGTACCGCACCGCTGCCCCGAGCGGGTCCTGGTTGACCGGTGCTGCAGCATTGGTGCACGACGCCAGGGACACGTTGATCACCTTTGCGCCGCGGTCCGCCGCCGTGCGAATCGCCTTGGCCAGGGACAGCACGTCACCGGCTTTGCGGTGCAGGTCTTGTTCCTCAGGGGTGGGATGAGCCGGGGAGAACGCTGCGGAGGCTTGCCTGATCGAGATCAGTGTGGCGTCAGGCGCCACCCCCACCACCCCGTCGGGTCCAGTCGGTGGGGGTCCGGCCACCAGCGGTTGGCCCGTGTTAGCGCCGCCCGTACCGTCGGCGGGAGCATCACCGCCCGGCGGCGGTGGTGGTGGCGGAGGGGGCGCGGTCACTGTGACCGTTGACGGCGGCGGCGGTTTGGGGGTAGGAGGCGGAGGAGCGGGATTTGCAGGCACCGGTGGCGGTGCGGCCGGCGCGCCGGCACCGGTCGGTTTGGGGGCGGGCCGACTCGCCGGATTCGACGGCGCGGCGCCGATGATGCTGGCCACGAAGGAACCGTGGTTGTCGCAGTCGGTAAGTCCTCCATTGGGCAATCCCTGCACGTAGTCGCCCCCGGCGAACAGCGACGGAAAGCGCGGATTCGGAGTGACGCCGGTGTCGATGATCGCGACCGTCACTCCCGCGCCGGTTGAGTATTGCCAGGCCTGCGGGACGTTGAGCATCGTGTTGCCCGGGGCGGGCTGGGCGACGTTGGGATCGGCGATCACGACGGGCAAGATGCACGCCTCGCTTTGCCGCATCTCTTCGGTCGGTCCGGGTGTCTCGGCCGGGGGCAGCGCGCCTGGATCGATCACCGGCGGGGTGATCGCCATGGCGGTCGGAGCCGCGAGCACATGGGCGGCCAGGAGAGCGGCCGCACTCACTGCGCAGGCCGCGGCCTTGGCTCTCATCAGTGATACCTCACGAATTGAATGAGATCGATGGTCCAGGCGGCGAAGACCACTACCACGGTGGTGGCGAAGTATTCGGCATACTCGACGACCTCACGGACCGGTTCAGAAAACATGTGAGTGGGCACGATCGCGCCAGCGAGCAGGGCGGCAAGCGCAATGCCCACCACCGCCGCGGCCGACGCCAAGACCACACCCGTCGCGCCCGGGCTGGCCGCGAATCCGTAGTGGGTGGGGATGGCAAACAGCGAGACGGCAGCCCCGGCGACCAGGGTGATGGCGTGGCGACGATCCCGGAACGCGCGCGCTCGCAGCACCGCTATCAACCCGATGCACGCCGCGACCGCGACAAAGGTCCACTGCGTACCCACGCCGGGGTGAATCGCAAACCACGACGCGACCACCTGAGTCAGCGCGTTGCCCAGCAATAGGCCCATCAACACCCGGTTAGACCGCAAGGCAACCTCGCCCACCTGTTCGCCGGTCAACGTGATGTCTCGCGGGCTGTCCGCCACCGGGGAAATAGTGTCTTCGGGATCACTCGGAGAACGTTCATACATATCTTTGCCGGTGATCGATTCGAAGCTCTGCCGCGGGACGCGAGCCAGGCGGCGCCCGATTCCCGGTGCAGCCAGCGACACAGTCAACACCCCGACCAGCACCACCACGGCGATGCGCTGCCCCGGCACGGCAAAGAACATCCTGGAGGCGGCGCTGCCGAGCGCGGCGACCGAGACCGTCACCACTGTCGTCGCGGCCACCCAGTAGCGGCCGCTGAGCTTCCCCAGGGCCGCGGCAGCCACCAAGGCCACACCTGCTGCCAGAACACCGTGCGGAGCGCCGGGATGCCCGCCCGGCGGCGTCGTTGCACCGGCGGCGACCAGCGCTACGAGCACCGCCCACGTTGTCGAGCCTGTGACGAACCGGTCTGCGCCCATGCGGGCGGCCAACAGCGAAGTTCCGGCCAGCACGAGCGCGGTGATGGCGAAAATCGTGGGCACCAGCCAGCCACCCGAACTCGCCCACCGCAACCGCCATACCAGCAGCGCGGCGATGCTGAACGCGAGTAAGGTCAGCGCGACGGCGACCCGGGCGGCGTCCAGCGCGGTCACCGCCGGAAAATGCTCTTTGGCCCACTTCGCGATCGCCGCGCTGACATTTTCGATGTTCGGCTCGTAACGCTGTGCCGTCGCGGCGGGGACAAATGCCAGTAGCTCGGCGTCGTTGACCCCTTGGGCCGCCAGGGACAGTTTTCCCGACAGCATCGTCATGCCTGCTGCGCGGGCGAACACGAAGGCGCCGCCGGGCAGCTCTTTGGCGCCGATCGATTTAAGTCGGCGGTTGATGGTGTCGCGGGTGGGCTCCACGAGCTTGGCCAGTGGCACCGCCGCGGGAAGCAGCAAGTCGATCTGGGTATCCCCCACCAGCAGCGACACCCGGCTCGATGGGGGGATCAGCGTCTCGGCCGCGGTGGCCGTGGGTTTATCGGCGGTGGCGGTCATTGATTCCCCTCGGGCCGTCGGTGGTGGCGGCGAAGTGTTCGGCGCAAGCCGCTGCCACCTTCAGCAGAGCGCGGTGGGTGTCGCGATTGATATCTCCCTCGAGATCGATCACCCCGCCGGGCCGCAGATGCTCGTCGTAAGGGAGCTCGATCACTTTGTGGCCCCCCTGGCTGAACCGTTCGAGCAAAAGCGCACGATCACGCTTGGGTGAATGGCCGTCGGAGTCATTGAGTACGACCACGGTCCGGTTGAGCAAACTCGTGTAGCCGTCATTGGCCAGCCACTCCAAGGTCTGCCCCGCCGCCGAGGCGCCGTCGTACCACGGTGAGGACACCACGATCAGCGCGTCGAGGTCGTCGAGGACGGCGCGGGTGACCGGGGAATCCAGGGTCGATCCGCAGTCGACGATGGACAGCGTGAAATGCCTGTCCAGCTGAAACGTCGCTGCCTGGTAGATCGCCTGGTCAAGGACCCGGCGCCGGGCCGTTGCAGATTCTCCGCCCAGGACGTACAAGCCCGCTTCGTTGCTGCCCAGCCGGCCGCGGATGTCGGCGAAGGTGTCTAGGTGCTGGTCAGCGGCTAACTCCCAGTACGAGCCCGATGTGGAGGGGTCGATGCGGCTGGCAAGTTTGCCGAACGCCGTATCGGCGTCCACGGCGACCACCCTGTCGTCTTTCCGCAGCCCCGCGAAGACCGACCCGACGCTGGCCGAAATGGTGCTCTTGCCGACCCCGCCCTTGCCGAGCACGCCGATCTTGTATTTACCGCGCAGCAGGGACCGGATCTGCTTTTCCAGGTCGTCTTGCTCGCGCTCGTCCCGTGAGCGGCCGAGATTAATCAGCTTGAAGCTGCCCCGATAGAGCGCCTTACGCCAGCCCCGCGTCGGCGGCGTGCGCTTGGACGGCACCAGCTCGCTGCTGCGGATGTTATCGACGTAGTTGTACTTCGTGCCCGAGCCTTGAGCCTGCGACCAGGAATAGGCCTCTTCGGACGTCTCGGTGTCGCCTTGGGCTGCCGGCGGCTGCCACTGCGGGTGGCCCGGGCTCTCGCCCGGGCGGCCGGGCGCCGGCGGGAGGTCGCCTTGCGGGTATGACGTGCCGTAGGGCTGCAGCTGGCTGCCTGGAGGCGCCCCGACTGGAGGCCCATACCGCTCGCCCGCCGAGCGCCAGTCGAGCGGGCCCGCCGACGGGGGCAGCGGAGAGGGCGCTCCGGACCGGCGGCGTTGCAGCTCGTTGTCCCAAGTGGGAGGGTTGGGCAAGTTGACCACCGACGTCACGTCTTCGTCGGGATCGGTGCCCGGATGGGGTGAACGATCAGGCCACCGCTGGTCCGGCGAGGCGGATACCGGCCACATCGGCCGCGGTGGCGAGCCGGGGGGAGGCTCAGCGCGGTGGGCGCCCGAGGAGGGATCGACCGGGTGGGTCGGGCCCTCGGGGAAGCCCGCGGTGGGGCGGTCTGGCCAGTCGAAGCGGGAGTGCCCTGCAGGTTGGGCTGACGCGCCGAAGCCCGCTGGCGGCTGGTCTGGCGCGGGACTCGGACTGTCGTGATGGGGTGCGCTGCCCTCGTGTTGTGCAGCGCCACCCGCAGGGTCTGTCGGAGGGTGTGGCCGCGGCACGTTCTCGTCGAATTCAGGGTCTGGACGCTCGGTCATAATTTTGATCCTATCAGCGGGGATGCACGATATCCGCGTTAGTTTTGGAAGCCGGGATTTTCGGCATCATTCCTGGTCACGGCGTTTTTGTCGGCAATGTTTCGGCCCCAGCTACCGGAGCTAGGGTGTCATGCTGGGTAAGGGCATCCGCGCGCGAGAGCGCCGGACCTGGTGCAAAGGTGCGTATCAGAACCCACGGCGCCTGGCGAGCCGAGGCCGTCGTGATGTGCAATGGCTTGAGGGCTGAGTCGTCGAGTTCGATGCCGTAGCGCACGCCCTGATCCGATACCCACCACAGCGAGTCGCGGCTCACCGAAACAGGGTCGGCGTTGGTGGTCATCACCAAATTGGTTGCGTTAGAGGCGATGTAGACCTGATCGGCCTCGGCTACCGCGCCGCCCGCTCGCGCGTCCTTCACCAGGTGTACCAGCCGGTCATCGGATTCCGGCGGGGTGGGTAACCCCTGGCCTGAAAGCACCGCCACCCTCGCCGCCTTATCGGTGGAGCCTTTCGACCACGCCAGACACGTGGTGCCGTTGACGTTGGTGTCGACGAGGTGCAGGCGTGTCGGAGGGTAGTAGGACACCGGCAGCGACTCCACCACCGGCACAGCTGCGAGCCGATCAGGCGACACCACCACCGGGGCTAAGTCCCCGAAGGAGTTCGCCGAGCGCAACAGTGAGGCGACGAACGGCGAAATATGTTGAATCCCGTTGGACAGCAACACAAACAACTCATCACCGGATTGCTGAACGTCGTGTACCGACAACACTGAGCCGATCGGTGCAGGCCGCCCGAGATCCCAAGGTGAGGGTTGTCCTGAGTTAGGGATAGCGGGAATGACCAGCGGATCGGTAGCCGGAATCGCGTCGTAGAGCGCTGTCGACATTGGAATCGGTTGCGGTGCTGAGGAATCTACGCCCAGCGCCAAGGCCACCGACTTGTTGGAGACATCGATCTCGGAACGATGTCCGTCCCAGATGACCACTGTTTTGTCGTCATGGCGGGCCAGTACCGCATTGGGCATCGTCAAGGGCGCCGATCGCCGGCCAGCCAGCGGACCCGCAATCGTGGTGACTACCGGCGCCTGGCCGGCGGACTTGGTGGCGGTAGCCATGGGAGCGCTGTCGCACACCGCCCACTGCGATTCCAGGCCGGTGCGTACTGGCATTTGTGTTGGCGCACCGACGATTCCGACCACAGGGCCCTGAGGGTACTTCGCCAACTCTGCAGCTTTGACGAAGGTCGGGTTGGCATCCTCGCCCGAGATCAGCCGGGCACTAATCAGATTCAACGCCGGGTGCAGCCGATTATCGACCATGACATAAATGGCGCCGGTGTCTCGGTCGGCCAAGATCTGTGATTTACCCACCTGCCCAGCGGGCTTGATGTAGGCCATTAAGGCGGCCAGCCCGATCATGACGATGGTCAACGTATACCCAAGCACAAGAGCTGATATGCGGCGCTGCTCAGGGTCGTAATCCAGGCGTACGCCGTGGTGGCTTAGTGCGGCCGCATTACGCCGATTCCAAAAATAATGCGCCGTAACCTGCAACCGCGACGTGAGATTCAAGGCCATGAGGCAACCTTACCCACCCTCAGTACACGATATCCGCGCTAATTGGCTGACCCAAGACATGCGGCCGCCGCTGTCTCAGACCAGCTGCGGAGCCGACAGCAAGTTGGCCAGATCGTCACGTAGGCCGGTCACGGTGGTCGGCCAGATGCTCATCCATTCCTTGCCATCGGCTCCGATGGTGGTGGTGAAACTGATGCGCCCGTACTCGGTGTCGGCGACGGTCAACACCCGCGGGTGTGCGCGTACGTCGGGGCAATGGTCGATGACGGACACCACCGCCATCGCCGACTGATCCAGCCGGGCGGCCGCCTGCACCACCTCGACCTCCCAGGGCCCCAGCCCCAGCCGGCGCAGCGCTGCTGCCATTCCCTCCGGCGACTGTCCGGCCGCCTCGATCGCCACTTGCATCATGTTCTTGGGCACGTTAATGCCCTCAATGTCGGCCGGTGCGCACTCACCGAACGCGGGCAACATCATGTGGCACATCAAATCGACCTGGCGAGTGGGCTCATCGCTTTCGCCTACCCCGCCGATCACCATCTCGTCGCCGTCTCGCGCGCCCATGGCCAAATAACGACCGTAACGGCAGACCACCATTACTCGCTCATGCACCGTAGGGCCGGAATCGTGCGTCGCGGGCTGATCGGGCCGGCGGATCGTGAGCATTACCTCTCGCTCGGCGCGGCCCAGCACCGTCATCCAATCCCGCACCACAGGGTCGACCCGGCCGTGCTCATCGATAACGCCGGCCTGCACCAAGCTGTGGTACTGGGCAGTGCTGGCCAGCGGCACCTTGCCCGCGTCGGTCTCGACGATCAGATCCGAGTGCGCCGACGGGATATAGGGCTTGAGATGCAAACCAAGTGGCATCCTTTCGACGCCCAGCAACGCCTGCAGCGCCCACACACATTCCACCGAGGTGTTCAACACCGCTTACATCCCCCGATCGCGATCTGACGCGCAAGAGGGGGGCCTGCCGCAGCTGGCCCCCCTCTATGCGGTTCCGACGGATGAATCCGACCTTAGATCGACTGGAAGCTCGATCCCACGGTGCTGTCGGCGGCCTGGAATGCCTGGGAAGCACCGTCGATGGTGTCCCCGTGGCGGAAGATGACATCCTTGCCGTCCTGGATGCCCTCGTTGATCAACTGCTGCGCCTGCGCGTAGGCCTCAGCACCGTGCGGACCTGAGAAGAAGTCCCGCGAGGCCGCCAGCAAGTTGTGTGCTTCCTGGCCAATCGAATCCAGCTCCTGGGCGAAGCTGTGCATGCCGGCCGTCATATCGGCCAGACCGGCGGGGTGGTAGATCATGGGTCCTTCACTCATCATGAATTCCTTTGCTCGTAGTAGCGAAAAGTGTTGTCCTGGTGCGGATCAGGTGAAACGCAGGTGCCCGGCCACCGACGCGATGTGCCCTTGGGCCTCGGAGTCGGTGTTGTGGTACTGCGACGCCCCGCTGCGCAGCAGTTCGTTGACCGACTGGAATCGGGTCTGGATCTTGTTCTGCGCCTCGTGGATTTCCTCGGCAGTCACCAGGTTCGTCGACCCGGCGCTACCGCGCAGGTATTGCGCAGAATTGCCATGCTGCACCAGATCCGAGTAGCGGGACAATACGTCCTGGGCCCGGTGGGACAGCTCGTCCATCTGTCCGGCCAGGCCGACCACTGAACCCTGATCAACGTGAATGGGTTGTGACATCTAAGTTCTCCTTGCAATAAAGGTTGTACCGTCGGTGGTATTTCTGAGTCTAGGAGCCCATTGAGGGGGTCTCAGACGCTTTTTTAGACGCGTTGTCGCTCCCCCCTACTTGAGCCTGACCGCTCAGTTACCTGCAGGACACGGCCCGGGCGTTGTTGTTCGCCGCTGGCACCCTCGCGGCCCATGGCGCCCGGGGCGCCGTACAGTCCGCCGCCGCCCACGCCGGCCGGACGCGGCGATGATTCGCCTGCAGTCTCTGAGGAACTCTGCCAACCGCCCGGAAGGGTAGGCGTGGTCGGGGTACTAAAACTGCTGGCCGGACGAACAAAACTGCTCGACAGCGCAGTGGAGCCGCTCAGCAGCCCACCCCCGCCACCACCGGCGGCGCCCATTCCGCCCATCGAGGCGCCCGCGGCGGCCGCTTCGGGACCCAACCCCCCGGCCGCTGCCCCGTTAAGACCATTCATCGAAGACAGCGGGCCCAACATCCCCGAGAACAGCTGCGGTGCTTGCCCCAGCATCGATGGCAGCTGCTGACCCGCCGATGTGAACTGGCCGAACGTCGAGCCCAGCTGGCCAAACAGGCCACCAGCCTGGCCGGCCATCGACGACATGATGGACGTCGGTTGTGACTGCCCGTCCGCAGCGGTGCTCATCGTCTTCGCGCCGGCCTGAAACGCGCTCTGCCCTCCGGTTTGGCCGACGTCCTGGGCAACCCCCAGCGCAGGACCCAGCGGATCGGAGGCCATCGGCGAGAACGGAGGCGGCGCAGAAATTGCTCCGAGAGCCGTAGTCACCACAGCCCCGTACTGGGTGCGGCTGGTCGCGTTGGTCACCCAAAAGTCAACATACTGTGCATCGAGGACATTAATTGCGGGCGTGTTCTGGCCGAAGGCGTTCGTGCCGACCAAACCCGCTTGAGTGACACGGTTGGTCACACAGACCGGGGAGGGAATCATCTGCTCGACCGCGGCGGTGTGGGCGGCAGCAACCTCGGCGGCTTGAATCTGACCGACACGGATCCAGGCCGACGCCGCGGTCAGGACCTCCATGAATTCCGCGGCCGACATTTGCATCGCTTCCCCGCCCGGGCCCTGCCACCCCACCATGGCTGTGGTCGAGGTGGTCAACCCCATCGCGGTCAGCTCAGCGATAAGCATGTCGGCCACCGATTCGTAGCCAGCCACCGCCTCCACAAGGCTTGCCGCGAGATCCCCGGCGATCATGAGGGTGTGATTGATCTCCGGCGTCACAGCACCGGCATCAGCGAACGCGGTCATCCCGCCCTGCCTCCCGGGTCGGGCTAGATGACGAGCGTCGCCTCATTCACCGCGTCCATGGCGGTGTAGGCCACGCCGCTGCTAGCGATGGTCTGTGCGAACAGTGAACGCACAAGGGTCAACTGCGTGAGCATCGCGTCAGTGGCGGCGCCGTGCGCGGCGAAACCGGCGGCCGCGGCGGCTGAGGCGTCCTCAGCCCCCGGCGGCAGCACCGCCGTCACCGGGCCAGCCGCACCGGCCATCGTGCCGCCCATTGTTGCGGCCCCGCTCTCTTCTGCGGCTGAAGCGCCCGCAAGCACCGGAGCTGCGATCAACAGTGGACTCGTCATAATTTCCGCCTCCCCAAAAGCAACTCGCCCGTGGTATCCAGCTTACGGCCGCCGCGGACAACGTCAGACTTTAAATCGTACCGCCCACAGGTGACACCCGCCTGCGATCGCTGATATGCGGATACCCATTTCTGACCCGCATCATCCCCACTCAGCGTCGCTTACCTACAAACGGCGGATCAGACCATCCCACCAGCACATTGTCGACCCCCGTGCGCCGGGCCAGCCGACCCTTACCTTCGCGCTGCGGCTCGGCGTAGACCCCAGGAACAATCACCCCATGCGCGCGCAGCCCGTTCATCACCAGCACAGGTGGTCCCATGTTCATCATCTTGCCCAATACGCCCTGCCCAGATTGCGAGTGATAGCTGAATTGCGCGATGTCAGCAGTAGCCACGATGTGCAGCCCCAAATCCTCAGCCTCCGCGACATATTGCGCGAGCGGCATCAATGGACTGCTGGCACCCGGCCATGCCGTGATCCCATCAATGACCACAAACAATTCGCGGCCTTCCCAGAACCGTTTCGTCGCCAAATCCTCAGGCGGAGTACCCGGCGGTGGTCTGCGCGTTTCCAACAACGCGGCTAGCTCCTTGACGATTTCGGCGATATGCGTTGGATTTTGCGCGTAAGACGACAACCACTGTGCCGGCGGAACCACGCCGATATTGGCGCGGCGGTGCTCCAACAAAATAATCGTCGCGTCCTCGGGGCGATACGAGCCCATGATGCCCAGCATGATCGCTCGCAGCCACGTGCTGAGACCGCACTCGGCCAGTCCCGTCGCCACCGCGTGAGGGTGCTCGAAGAAATCGATCGTCGCCGGCACAAGCGGTGCGCCCGGCAGGTTCGATTCGGCAAGACCGAACGGCACCACCCGGGCCGGCAGCGGCTCGGTGATCCCGGCGAACACATCGGCAAGAAGAACCTTCTCGGGCAACCGCGCCACGGCCGCGGCTTTCGTGACGCCGGCCACGCGCCGCACCACCGCGCTGAGCTCATCTCCCTCAACACGCCGTGCCGGCATCTCCGGTTCCCCGGTCTCGCTTGGTGGATGCGCCAATGCCGGCCAGCCCACCATCATGTGGTGCCCATCGGGGGTCAGACCGCGGCCCGGCTTGTCGGGAACCTCGCGCGCGGGGTTGCGTTCCGGGTCGGCCCGGTCACGTTTGACGGTGGTGTCGTGCTCTTGGACCAACTTCAGCTCAAGCGTCACACCCGTCTCGGTCTTCACGCTCGTGGAAATCCCCGACAGCGTGCTGGTGTGTGTATAAACCACCCGCACGCCGTAGTTGCGTGCACGCATCAGCGCTGCGACGCGCGGCGCCAGATTCGCGTAGGTTTCGGTGAAGTTCTTCCACCCATCGATGATCAACACGACATCGCCACCGTCGACCGATCTTGCCGCTTGCACGTCGGTCACCGGTGTGGCCTCGGAGTACTGGTCGGCGCCGAATTTGGCAACGCGCACCTGGTCCATGTCGAGGCGCTGCGTGGTGAAGGCCTTATCGCGTTCGTTGACGATCGCTTCCACAGTCGCGATGACCCGGTTAACCCCCTCACCGTCGGTCCCCGCCACGACGGCCGCCACATGCGGAAGATCAGAAATTCGCGCCAGTTGCGGGCCGCTTGCCGCGATGCAGTAGAACTGCACCCGCTCCGGCCGATACAGCAGCGACGTAGACGTCACCATCGTCATCAACGCAGTGGTCGCCCCGCGAGTCGGTGCGCTCACCACGAGCGCATTGTCGCGAAGCAGGTCCATGCAATACGGCTCCTGACGCGCCCCGCGCGGGTAGTCAGCCAGCGCAACCGGCATAAAGAGCCCCGGGTTGTTGCCGTAGTCCACATGCCACGGGCGACCTCGCCAGCGCCCCACCAACTCATCAACCGGCGTGGGATCTCCCAACACCGGCAGCCAGATCGGCCGCGGCGGCCGCTCGGGGCCCGCCTGCAGCGACTCCGCGATCGCCGTCACCATCTTGACGGGTTCGTGCCCCGGCGTTGGCTGCGGCGCCGGCGCAGCGCTCGCCACATCAACGAGCTCAGGCGCCGGTGCCAGACGGCCGTCGACATCCTCGCTTTCGTCGACTATGAACACCCGAGGAATGAACTCCGTGGCGGCCCGTTGCGGCGCCGGCGCGTTTCCCGCACTGTCGTCAGGCGGAACGAAGTCGGCCGAGGTGAAGAAATAGCGAAACTTGCGCGCCTCGCGCAACGCCACCCGCAGATAGGCAGTGCCTTCCTCCCCCCGCGGCGCGATGTGAGCGGCCCGCGCATCTCCGATCCCGGCTTTGGATTCTTCCTCCGTGCCGGTACGGGCGGCCACGTTATAGCCGAGCAACTTGGTGATGTCGCGCAGATTCTGGGTGTCTTTGGTCTGGCCGACCAACTTCAAGAACACCTGCAACGAGCGGCCCACTCGGGCAATCCGCAAATACAACTTGCGGAACTTCGGCCCGTAGATCGGGTCGGCGAACACCTCGTTGTACTCATCGGTAATCACCCACAACACCGGGATCGGTGGCAAGGTCGGGTCGACCAGACGACGCCGGTTGTAGGTGGTCACATCTGGACAATCATCGAGTGCGGCCAACATCTCACCGCGCCGATCCAGCTCACCGTCGAGCGTGTCATAGAGCCGACCCAACAGGTGTCGTTCTTCGTAGAGGTTGCTCACCGCGGCCACTACGTGCGGAAACCGGCTAATCGCCCCGGCCGCCGATCGCAGCTTGAAGTCGGTGAACACGATATTGAGCACCTCGGGTGAGTGCGTCAAACACGCCGCGGCGATCTCAGTGATCAAACCCTCGGACTTACCCGCCCCGGTGGTGCCGATAAACAGTCCGTGCATCCCCATGCCGCCTTGCGCACCCTCGCGCAGATCCAGCCACACCGTCTCCCCGGTATCGACGTAGAGACCGATTGGAAACCGCATCCAGCCCGGTCCCTGCGCACGGGTGGCCGCCCACAGCCGGTCGGTATCCAGGTGACGCGGATCGCGAATCCCCAACACATCCAAGACATCACGCTGTTCGACCTCGCTGACGAGGTTCACACTCATCGACCCTTTGGCCCGGTACCGCGCCAAGGCCCGGGCAAACCGTTCTGCCTCATCAACACTCATTTGATCGGCGCTCGCGTAGAACGCCTCCTCGAGCTCGTCGGACTTCGTGTCCGAGGACGCATACATCGCTGCCGCATGCTGTTGTTGCTCGCTGAGCGCCACCTGCTTACGTAGCACGCCCCCGTCGATGCGGTATGTCGTCTCCGGCGAGAACCCCACCCACTGCTTGGCGCCGGCGCCGATCGTCCCGCTCGGGCGCGGTGGGACCCGCTCTGCCAATCGGACAAAGCAGGTGCCTGCATACCCCAGCGCCCCGGTCAGTCCCGCCCAGTCCTCCGGCGTTGCGCAATAGTCGTCGACGATCACCCGAAGTGCTTGCGCCCGACCGCCGGCCGACATGCCGCTAGCCGGCGCCTGCCATGACTCGCGGGAATTGTTGGGGTCCTCATCGAAGAACACCTCCAACTCCGCCGGCGAGCCAAACAACATTCGGCGTTCTCCACAACCATCGCGCACGCTGGCGTGCTGCATGTGCGGAAGCCACTTCGCCCAGTCCCATTGCGACGGTGCCGAACTCACGACGATGATCTCCAGATCAGCAGGGCTGTGAAAAGCCGCCAACTGGCATAGCATCGCGCGCACCAAAGCACGCCCCTGTTCGAGGTTCCCCACGATTCCGATGCCTGGAAAGCGCTGCAACCACACCGCTTTCGGCACACCATCGACGTACTCCTGCGCGTTCAAAAACTTGCGCAACGCATGCCCGGTCGCCGGCTCGAGGTCGGCAGCCTGAGCGATCTCAGGCTTTTCCAGCGTCATTGCCAGCTTCACCTTGCCGACACCGACGCGCACCACCGAGAACATGTCCGATCCGGGCTCTCGATCCCACATCCGTACCGAGCCCGCCACCGAAATCAAATCGTCTGGTGCCCAATGGAAATGGCAGCGATGCTCCCACTGCTGCCTCCGCTGAACGTCGACAATGTCGCGGGTATCGTCTTGCTGAGAGAACCATTTGCGGCGGCGAGCCGTCAGCTCGCCCCACGACATCTTCCGGGACGCGCCACGATTGCGTACCACCATGCCGATGGCACTGAAAGCGGCCATGCCACCGAAAAGCCCGAAACCACCAGCCAATTGGCGAGCACCCGAGGCATACATCACCACAATTAAGCCGACGATCCCAACTAGCAACACCACCGGCAAGACAATGCCCCAAATACTTCGCGGCGGCGGGACCGGAGCAACAATCGGCGGCTCCAACTTGATCTTGCCGCCGCCAGTTTTCGGGGGTCGGACAGGATCGCCTGGTCGCTCAAACCTATGAGTGGTCACCTCACCACCCTAACCCGCGTCTGACGCGAAATCCGCGCTAAATTCGCTACCCCAGACATCGTGCACGCGGTCGATGCCGTGCTACCCAGATCGGGTACGCGCAGCGGTTTTCAGACCGTCACGACGGCGGACTGTCCGACCGCTTGAAGCTGCGTCGCGTTGCGATCATCCTCGGCCTGCATCGTGCTAACGGCTGCCTGCGAAATCTGCTGAAGTGCAGGACCCTCGCCGGCAGCCTCGGTCGTCATCGCCGTAGCTTCCGTACCCATGGTGGCGGCTAGGCCCGCCCACGCACCGTCGAAGGGTGATCCTGTCACCGGCGTCGGTACCGCCCCCGCTTGCGGCGCAGTTCGTGCCGACGTCTCCGCGATCGTGGCGGCGGCCTCTAGCAGCGTGGGCGGAGTTACCTTAATTACCTGAGCTGGCATCAGCTCTCCCCTATCTCGTCGGCAAAGCCGATTTTCCCCTCGAAGATCATCGCTTCAAGTTCCGCGGCAGTGGACGCCAACTCGATGACCATCTCGCGGCGCTGATCTTCCATTCGTTGCGACAACCCGGCACATACATCATCCAACAGCGGACCCGCCTTCAACGGCGGTATTTCAGGAACACTCACCGCTGCCCTCCCTGTTAACGCGGCGATGTCGATCAGTGCGCTCAAAACCGGGCCTTCCATCAGCGACCGTCACTTTGCCCATGGTCCAGAATTTGACGGGTCAGATAGGCAATCTCGGGATACTTGATGTCCCGACCGCCAGTCTCACCGAGTCCCCACAGCAGCAAAATCTCGACCAACCGCGACAAATCGAAGTACGCCAGGACATGCGGTGAAGCGCCATCACGGTTGATCAACCCTGGGCGCAGGCTGGTGCCCATACCGACCGCCTCGATGTAAGCACCCTCCAACGCGGTCCAACACTCTTGCTTCACCGGTACCCCACTGCGCAGGGTCCCCAAGATTTCCCGAATCACCGGGGGCACCGCGAGATCACGCACCGCGCCGGCACGGCCGAGAGTGGCCTCGGCCGCCTCCTGCGTCATGCGCCACGCTTCGGACGGATCGGGTAACGGGCCATCGCCGAAGCCCAGCAGCCGCGCATACAAGGCACGATCCACCGTTTCCAACCGGTGCATGTGGCTTTCGTCAAGCGGCATTACTGGGGCTGTCTCACTAATCGGCGACAGCTCTGCCGGGCAATCTTCGAAATGCGGGACGCTCGCGGCGCGCGCTGGCACCGAGGAGCCGCCATAGCTGGTGGACACTGCCAGCGCCCACAACTCCACATCGGGGCTGTTCTTGGTGGCAAGCTCGGCGTAGGCCAGCATGGTTTCGGCGGGGTTAGCCCAGCTAAACCACTGCGACCGAAAAGCCGGACTCAAGGTTGAATCCGCGAACAGCATCCGCGCCGACCGTGGGACAAAGACCCCGGCCGGAATGTAGCCCGCACCATCGCTATTGACCACAACGGTCTCGACACCAGACTGCGTGCGGAACACTCCCACACACCAGTCCATAAACAGATACTTGCTCTTCTGGGAAGCATGCAGCAACTGATAAACCAGCTGCGATGCCGACTCCAGCAAAGGATCCGGGCGCGATGAGCGCACCCCCTCAGCCGCAGCCCCAGCGCTGGCCCCCACACCGGAACCCACCACGCCCGGAGGAAGCGGCGCCACCGGCGCTGACCCCGAAGAACCGCCGCCCGGAACTGACGATGCCAGCGGTCCACCTGACGCAGGGCTAACCGCTGCTCCGGCCGAAGCGGCCACTGCTGTACGAGGAACGTCGGACCCGAACGGTGGCAACGGCCCCACCGGGCCCGCGGGTACACCCCCTGAGCCCCCCGGAGCAGGCGAAGCTGGCACAGGCGAAGACACGGCTGGGGCACCCCCCGACGCAGCGACCGGAGCCGGACCCGGCGAATACGCGCCCGCCGGAGCCGCGCTCGTCGGCACCGACGACGGCTGCGTCACCGGCGGAGCTAACGGTGCAGGACCGGCACCCAACCCCGCGCCGAACCCACGCGAGAAATCCGTCGGAGCCGCAGTAGGCGGGGTCATCCCCCCAGCACCCGGAGAGAAACTAGTAGGCGTCAAACCCTGCGGCAAACCACCCCCGCCCGGCAACCCGCCACCCAGACCCGGAGTTTCCGGAAACTTAAAACCACCGCCGGGTATTCCGCCACCCAGACCTCCACCGCCGGACGGGGACGGAAGACCTCCCCCTCCCCCTCCACTAAACGGTAGAGGTGGTGACGGGAAGCCGTCCGTACTTAATCCCTGTCCTTGACCAGCTTGCGGATGCGACGGTTTCCCATTGAGCGGGTTATTTCCCGCTCCGGTCACATTTTGTCCCTGGCCGCCCGGTTCACCGTTAGGAGGAGGACTACCGGGTCCTTGTTGGCCGCCACCACCTGGTTGGGGTCGCCCAGGTGGGGGTGGCGGCGGCGCTTCGGGCTTCCTCTCCCACCCTGCCGGCATATTTCCGATGCCGCGCCCGCCTCCCGGGCCACTTCCGTTCTGCTGCATTTCGCGCAGTTTTGGATCGACAGGGTCGCCGCCGTCCCCCTGTTGCCCGCCTGCTTGTTTGGGCCCCTGATTGCCGCCCGCGGCGAGTTGAGGTTCAAGCTTCACCACGGCGGCAGTCGCGGCCGCGGATTTGGCCATAGCATCCGCCCGGGCCTTGGCTATGACCTGGGCGATTTTCGCCAAAGCCAACAGCCCTGATGTGCCGAGGCGGGACTGCTCCTCCAGACGCGCGATCTCTTGGTGCGCCTTTAGGTCGATTTGGTCGAGATCCTCGCGGAGACCGTAAGCGAGCCGACCCACTTCTTCGGAAACGCGCGCCATGCTGAACCATCGGTCGGCATGCGACGAATACATCGATGCGATACGTCCAGCGGCTTGAACAAACCCGTCCGCCACGTGGCCCGATAGCTCTGTAGCAACCCGATTGGAGGCCCCGCGCACGACGTCGGCCAGGTCGAGATTCTTGACCCCCTCGCCATGCTGCGCCTCAGAACAAGTCTGGCAGCTCTGAGGGTCAGTGTTCGGCCACGATCCTCCGAGGATCATCGCCGAGTATCGCCGGTGCGGCATACCCGCCGGCGCACTGAGACCTACCACTTCACCCCCAGGTCCCAGCAGATGCTCAACGGACCCCCTAGTGCGGAAAGGCTGTCATTCCAGTTTGTCTGGTCGTACGGTTGCCAGGGTCCAGCCTCAAGGTCGGCAACGAGATACCGACGATCGTCAACAAATCGCTGAATTGACCGTCGAAAATAGGGATCAGCATCCGGGTGATTATCGATCACCGGCTGGATACGTCCGACCCAATCCTTAGTGTCATTCAGGAATTTCGGAATGCCTGCATTCCATTCGGGGGAATTTGCCGGTCCAAGACTCGAGTAAGCCTGCGCCGTTCGGTTACTTTCGGTCATTAAGGGCGCGATGGCGGAGCAGAGGGACCGATTCGCGGCAGTTGTATCCGACGCAGCGTGCGGTGACGGCGGCGGAGTCGTTCCAGCGACGGGTACGGCAGAGGGGGCTTGCTGGACAAGCGCGACGACACCTACAACGAGCGCCGCAGTCGCCATCACGATCGACGCAGCAATGGCAATTGTCGAAACCTTGGTCGTGCTGCGGCGCGGGGGTGGTGGCGGGTACGGCCAGTTCCCTGCTGGCGTAGCTGATGGGGGCGTAGGAGGAGCGGCAGGCAGAAACGGGTCCTGCCGCGGCCCGGCCTGCGTCCCAGGCTGCTGCCCATGATGCGTCGTCGTCATCAATCCAGCTTAAAGGTTGGCAGCGAGGCTGGCCACGGAAAACTCTTGACAATAGCAGCAGCGATGACCGCCACCGGGTAGCGAATGATGAGATTGGAGATGATCGGAGCGTGCGTCCGGCCGGCCTACTCTTGGGTTCGCTACCACTTAATGCCGAGGCTCCAGCACGTTTCTAGCGGACCGTTGTACGCGCCCAAGCTGTCGTCCCAAATATTTTGGTCATAGGGTTGCCAGGGTCCGGCTTCTAGGTCTGCCACTAAGTTCTTCCGGTCGTCGACATATCTCTGCAGTGTCCGTTGAAAGTAAGAGGAGACGTCCGGGTGACTATCAATGATTGGTTGAAGGCGGCCCAGTAGATTCTTCTCATCGCTGACGAATCTTGGCGTACCTGCATTCCAGGCTGGGGAGCTTGATGGAGCCAGGCTAGAGAGCGCTTTCGAAATGCGGTCACTCTCCGCCATAAGCGGCGCGATCGCCACGCACAATGACTGGTTTGCGGCGGTGCTGTCGATGGGCTTCGGCAGCGGTGGGGATGGTGCTGCCACGGGGATAGAGGAAGTTGCCGGCCGCCGTAGGTTGCTGATGCCGACGATGAGGGCGGCAACGGCGATGGCGAGTGCCGCTATCGCTGTCCCTATCGCGATGACGACTGCTTTGTTTTGCCGCGCAGGCGCAGGCGCGGGTGGCGAATTCACTGCTTCAGCTTAAGTGCTCAAGGCGGCCCGACGAGCGTTAAATTTGGCGTTGTCGTCGACTCGTCTCGCCGATCCGAGCCAGTTTGATAGCGACTGAGGGTGATTCGTGCGCATCCCTCGAAAGATTGTGCACGGTAGGTGGTTTGAGGGACGGTAGGGTTAGAGATGCCCCACCACGGTGTGGCTGAAAGGGCTCGGCGACCTCCCACCCAAGGCCGGGCCCTTTCACCTTTTCTTGCACAGCAACGCATCTCGTGACGATCGGCACGCTGCTCGCGAGGCGATGATCGCGCCGGCCTTGGCGGCCGAGTAAGTGCGGAGTGTGATCAGAGGATTTCGCCGCGCATCTCGTCGACACCTAGGTTTCCTGCGGAGAAAAGGTTGTTGAGTTTCTTCTCCAGCTGCAGATTCGTCATGACGTTGCCGATCGCGTCGGCGATCCGGACCTCGAGCAGGCGCCCATCGAATCCCAATGTCAGGGACACGAGTCCTTCGGGGTCGTCGACGCCGGCGCGTAAGTTGTCGAGCTCGTTGAGGAGATTATCGAGTCGCGACAGCGTGGCCGCGGTCTCCGTCTGGCTAAATTTCACTTTCTCGGCGTCACCGAGATTCTTGAATTCGTCGTCGGCGCTGATCGTCACGACGGCTCCTTGGGCGGGCGGGTCACCAAGCGGCGCACGACGGGAGTGCCCGCATCGGGCGAATCGTCGTTGTCGGGCGGTTCAGGATTGCGCTCGCGCTGCGTTGCGGCCGAGGCCGCCGACAACCGGTTCGTATCGACGCGCCCAGTGACGTCCTCGGTATGAGGAATATCGCGCACGATGACTTTGCGTTCGCGATCGCGATCGCCCTTGCCTCCACCAGCGCCCGACCCGCCCGGTGCCCCGCCGAGCCCGCCCATGCCCCCCATCGGCATGCCCATCGGACCACCGCCCCCAGCCGCGGGACCGCCGGCGGCGGGACCGTCGGCTGCTCCGACCGGCGTGACCGCCGGGGTCGGTGGGGCGCCGGTCGACGGCGCTACGCTAAGCTCCCCCGCACCGCTGGCCGGAGTGGTCGGAGCGGGATCGCCGCCCCCACCGCCGGCCGGGTCCCCACCACCAGCGGGGGACGACTCGTTGCCCATTTCCGGCGAGTCCATTTTCGGTTGACCCAGGCCTGACAAGCCCTGAGTGGCTGCCTGGATGGCCTGCTCGCCTGCCTGAAGCACGGCCTGGGGGCCCTTGGTGACCGCGCCCAGCGCGCCGCCGATCAGCCCGCCCGCGCACCGCCGAGCAACGCGGGCAACAGCTGCGGTATCAACCCTGCCGCGCCCCCGCTTTCCTCCGGCAGTGGATCCGCCGACGGATCTGCAGGGCCAAGGCCTTCTCCGTCCCCGGGACCACTGGTCGTCGGATCGCCCGGGGTTTTCGGGGTCGTCGGCTCCTGGTCTGCGGGGTCGGCCGTGGGCTGGTCAGTCGGCGGGGTGCCAGGATCCTCACCGCTGGTATTGGCGACCGTGCGCACGTGATAGGGCGGGTAATTGTTCACAGCCTGCCCGTCAAGCTTGTTCTTGTCGGCGACCGCTTGGGCCAGCTGCGCGGCGTGTTTACCACCTGAGGCCGCGTTGGCCACCGCGATCGTGTGCACCCGCTGCTGGGCGCTGACGAATTGCTGCGGCGTCGGCACCGCTTGACGGACTTGAAATTGATTGTCCGCGTGATCATTTGCTTGCTTGACCAGAGTTTGTGCGCGCTTGCCGTAGGTCTCAAGACCCTGAGCGAACTTCAGCAGATGTCGACTTACCGCCGGCGTGGACACCGGCCCGTCCAAAACGTCCGGAAGCTGCTGCACAGAATCCCGGATCATCTGTGACGCGTCGTGTGTGGCGGCCGCGACCCTCGACCACGCGTTGATAAACGGTTCCCCTCCGCTGGAGCTGCCCGAGTGCACAGCCGCGGAAATGGCCTCCGGCGGCATCGGGGCCGGGGGGCCGATCGGTACGCGCACATCGGGAGGCACCGGCGGGGCCGGAGGGGCCGAACCGGCAACACCCGCCGCGCCGGCGCCACCCGGGTTCAGGCTCGCGATAGCCCCAGCATTGCTGGCGTCGGTCTCGACGAACGTGATGGCTGTGCCCGTCAGATGCTCAACGGTGCCGATCAACGCCGTGATATGGGCGATAAGAGCCGTCGTGAGTTCGGAGCCAGCGGTCGTCAGCCTGGTTGCGGCCCCGAGCGAGGCTGGGTCAGCGGCCAGCGGCGCGTGCGGCACCCCACTTCCGCCCAGTGCTTCGAGCGCGCCGAGCAGCCGCTGCGCGGCCGCGACGAGCCCGGGTGCGTCGACCTTCATGCCATATCCCTACAGATTCCTGAGCCGGGCACGGGCCTGCTCGAGGTCCTGGTGAGTGGCCATCCAGGCGATTGCGTCGGCGGGAGTGCCGCGCTGTTCAAAGTCAGCGCGCAGCGCGACTTGCCCCTCCAGGTAGGCGACATCGGCGCAGGCCTGAATCCGCTCGGCGATCTCGTGGCCGCGCAAATCCATCACGGGCGGCTCTAGCTGGACGCCTAACACCTGACCTGACCCGCCCACCCGCACCCACACGGTTTCATCGGGGGTGCTGGCGGTGTATTCGCGGTCGGCGGCGTCGGTTGTCATAGGTCGTTAGAGCTGTCGGATCTGCTGGGAGTTCTGCTCGTCGACGTCAGTGTAAATGTGGGCCGCACGCTGGAGCTCATCGCTGGCGTGACGGTGCCGGCTCGCATGCTCGGCTAGCGCGTTGTCGCGGTCGATCAACACGTCACTGACCGCTGCTTTGACCTCGTGCATGATCGGCCCGAAGGTTTCTACGGCAGCTTGGATATCCCCGCCCCGCTCGCGGGCGGCCTCGACGACGCGAACGACGTCCTGGTGGTTGCCGGCAACCACCTGTAGCACATCGGGATCGATGTGGATGGGCTCGGTCATGGCTGGTGTTCCTTTCCCAATTTCATTTCAGTGTCCATGGTGGTGGCACAGTGTGGATGAACTTTGCTGCTATCCGCCCGCGGGAGCCGCGGCTGCCAGCGCGGGTGCAGAGCTCGCCGGTGGCGCCGACGCGACGGGGGGGATCGCAGGCTGCGGCTGGGGTGCTGCCGGGGGCCCGCTATGGGGCCCTGTACTGGTGGCCGCGGCGGTGGGATCGATCCAGCCCAAAAAGTCGGGGCTCGAGGACACCGATTCCAGGGGAACGACCTGACCGTTGACATAGGCCTTGACTGAGCTCAAGACGGGCACGTAGTGGTCCTTGAACATAGCCAAGTCGCCGCAGGTCAATCGGCTTGGATCCATTGGGTTGGTCACCGGTGTGCCAGGCGGTGGCAGTTGGATGTTGTTTTGGCGGTAGGCCGCATCGACGGTTTTGCCCGCCAGATAGTCGCGGATGGCCTGCGCGGCCTGCGGGCTGCGCGCCGTCGCCGTCGATCCGTCGGGCAGTTTGACCGTCGGCGAGGGCGGCGCCGGCGGGGTGGCGGGGTTCGGGGGGTCCCCCGGTGTGGAGTTACCCGCGTTTTGGGCTTGTGGCCCCTGCTGCCCAGGTGCGCCCTGCGCACCATCTGGCGGTGTCGTGGAGTCCGCCTTGGCGTCCTTGCTGTCCTTGGGATGGTCGGGACTGTCTTCAGGCTTGTCCGCAGTGTCTGAGGGGCGCTCATGATTACCCTGATCACCCAGACCTGATGCCAAGCCCGCCAACGGGCTTGCCGCGCCGGCCAATCCACCCAATGAATCCAGCGGGCTGCCGCCAGCTCCGCCGAGGCTGCCCAGAGCGGGCAACATCGACGCCAGCGACGATAACGGGTCGCTGCCTAATGGGCCGCCGCCGAGCATGTCTGACAACCCGGGATCGGACATATCCGGTGCGCCCGCTGACCCTGGATCGCCGGCGGCAGGGGCCGGGTCGGGCTCGGCAGGCGCGGGTGGCGACGCGGGCGGTGCAGACTGGCCCCCTGGATCGGCGGCCTTCGGTGAATCATCGGTGTTGCCGGCGCCGTTGTCGGCCGCATACAACGCGGCCAGTGCCTGGGCGGCTTTGCTTTGATCTTCAGCGCTAAGGCTCCCGTCGGCAAGCAAATCATTGGTCGCGCCGACCTGGTTGCGCAGAAACGTCAGAAATGCCCGCTCGCCGGCGGGGGTATCCATGGCCATTGTCGGATTGTTGACGGCGTCGACGATCTTCTTCTGAATGTCGTTGAGCTTCTGCTGACCAGCGCTGGTCGTGGCGTGCGCGTTGAGCAGTACCTCCGAGAGCTTCTCCTCGGCGTCGCTGATCTTGGTGTAATGATTCTTGAGCTCTTGCTGCAGCTTCTTGACTGCGTCGGCGGCCTTGCCCGATTGCTGCTCATCGGTAGCCAGCCCGTTGTCACCGGGATGCGGGGTTGGGTCACGCGGCTTGCTGGCGTTGTTAAATTGCTCCTCACTGATGGGGGCACCGTTCTTGTCGAAGAACGTTTTGGTGCCGTCTGGTCCCAGCGTGTAGTAATCGCCGTTGGAGTTCTTCGGTGTCAGTAATCCGCTCTTTGGGTCATTGTAAAAACCGTTGTCGCTGTTGGGAACACCGCCCAGCTGAGGTCCGATCTGCTGGCCATTGGCGTTGACCGGAGCATACTGATCACCAAGCTTGCGATAGGCCGCTGGCGGAATCGGCGGCCCCTGCTTGCCGTCAGGGCCGACCAAAGACACTGTACCGTCGTCATTTTGGGCCCAGTTCTGTTTGCTTCCCGAATCGTGATAGACGATAGTGCCGTTGTCGGGCAACCTCGTGCCGTCGCCAAACACCAGATGGCGTTCATCGCCGACGTTGTCAGTGCTGTAGTGAATGCTGGGGTCGCCGTATGCTTGTCGCGCGTGATCTAGCACCCGGCCCCAATACGGGTCATGCTTGCTGATGTAACGGCCGTGGTCCGACGGCATCACCCAACCCGGCTCCGACCATCCCTCACTACCGGCCTTGTGATCCCATACACCCCAGGAAGTGTTGTCGCCGAACTGTTTTGCTCCGCTCATCGCGACGTACCAGATCCGCTGCCTGCCCGGGTCCAGGCACCGCCGAGAACACGGCGGTCGGCGAGCGCGTCGGCGAAGTGGCCGCCGGCGTCGTGGTCGTCGTCGCCGCCGACGGACTGACTGTGCCGCTGAGTGGGTGCTGTCGCCCCAGCGGTGCCTGGCGCGCTGAAGTAGCCTCCACCAAGGTCATCTTCGAGATCGCGGCGCGGCGCGAACGCCGGCGGCTCCGTTGGGGGTACGCCGCCACCAAAAACGTGCTGCGCGTGAGAGACAACGCCCAACACCTGTTGGGCCTCTTGCTCTAGACGTGGGTTCACCGCCGGTCCTTTCGTGAAGGTGATTCGAGCCTAACGCCGCCCGGTGACCCTCTCCTGCACAATTTCGGGCTCTCAGGCCGCCAGCGCGCGTACTGGTCGACGAGCGATATAGCGGCCAGGCATCGGGGCGATTCGGACCACGTCACCACTGGTGGGCGCATGCACGACCTGATGATCTGAAATCGCCAGCTGCACATGCCCGGGGCCGCCTCGACCGCCCTCTCCGAAGGCGTCGAGCGGGAAAATCAGGTCCCCGGCGCGCACCTGTCCCGGTGGCACCGCCACACCCTGTGTGATTTGCGTATAGGTGTCGTTGCCGAGCTGCACCCCGGATTGACGCCAGGCCCACTGCGTCAGCCCTGAGCAGTCAAATGAGTTGGGGCCCTTCGCCCCCCAGACATATGGTCGGCCCAATTTGCTTAACGCGGCCTGTGCAGCGCCGGAACCGGGCTCGCCGGGAACAGCATTGGCCCTGCTCCACGAATCAACGAGTCGGGTATGCGGGTTGTGCGATCCACCCCCGCCGAAGCCGCTAAGTCCTGAGAGGCCAGACAGCATCCCGCCTTCCCCGCCACCGAAACCACTGCTTCCAAACGGGATTCCGCCGAAAGGCATTCCGCCCCCAGCGCCACGACGCCGCGAGTACAGCATCGACCGGATCGTCGCCGCCAGTTGCGCGTCCTGCGCCTTGTGGGCGTTAACGATCTGCTGTTGTTGGGCGAGGCGGGCGCGTAGGGTGGCGATCAGGGCGCGTTGGCCGGCCGGGGTGCCTGACACCGGGGCCAAGGTAGACGTGTCGGCCGCGGCGCCGTTGACGACCGATCCGGAGTTGGCCCGGCCCGTCCAATCCACTTGCACCGCATCGTGAATCTGCGTGCCCAGCCGGTTATCGGCGGTAGAAGCCTTCACCAAGCCCGGGGCGGCGTCGGTGGCGAAGGTGCTGTAGGTCGCCGGCAGCACACCAGACAGCCCGGACATGCGGTGATGGCTGTGGCGAACCAGCTCGGCGGCCCCACCCAAGGCCGCGCCGCTGTGCCCGGCCGCCACGCCCCCACCGGTGCCCGGCTGGCCGAACAACGCATGCGCACGGTTGAGCACCTGGCCCACGTGCGCCACCAGCGCATCTATCGACACCCATCCAGTATCAACGCACCCACACCCCACCCCAGACACATTTTTCGGGCACCCAGTCAGACCACGACGCGGCAGCCGACGGTTGGAGGCGCGCAATTGCTTGGCGCGAAGCGTGACCGCGTTATCCACGCGGCGGGAGACGGTCCATGCTGGGCTGGTCACGAGTCACGCTGCGTTGCATCGCCGGCAGCCAGCCCCACTACGACAAACGCGTGCCACGTGCTCACGGCGCATTCGCCTCGTTGGACGCGTACGTCAGATCGTTTAGGAGTTTGGTAACTCGACGTCAAGTAATTCCCGTAGGAATTGCTCAGGTGCGTCGAGGAAGTCCCGCGTGATCCGATAGTGTTCGGTGTCTTGATACGCCACTCGGCTAATGCCGGCGTCTGTGCAGGAGTAGATGGTCGCGCCAGGGTAGGCCATCAGGATCGGTGAATGCGTCGCTATCAGAAACTGTGAATCGTGGCGAACGAGGTCATGGATCCGCGCTAGGGCGGCCAGCTGGCTTGTCGGTGATAATGCCGCCTCGGGTTCATCCAGCAGGTAAAGACCGTTGCTGGTAAACCTTTCGACCATCAGTGTCAAAAAGGATTCGCCGTGGGATTGTTCGTGCAACGAACGGCCACCGTAGGCGCCGGCGATGATGTCGGAGCCGAGATGATCGATTTCCGTCGCGACATTGAAAAAGCTTTCCGCGCGCAGAAAGTATCCCGTGCGGGGTTTGCGCGTGCCGCGTGCAATGTCGAGATAAGCGTGCAGGTTCGAGTGGGAGGCACGTGTGGTGAAGTTGAAGTGACGGCTTCCGCCCTCAGCGTTGAAGCCCAGCGCCACGGCGATCCCTTCGAGCAGCGTGGACTTGCCGGCGCCGTTGGCGCCGACGAAAAATGTCACTGGGGAATCAAACTCCACCGTGCTCAGCGATCTGACCAGCGGCAAGTAGAATGGATACACCTCGAAATCTTCGACTGCGCTGCGCGCTAATCGAATGCGTTTCAAATAGGTCGACACCGCGCTCCCCTCAAACCTCGCGTCACCTTGTCTCGCTTTTTACTCGCGCGCCCCAGGTGTGCGAGGTATGTTCGCGGGCCGCTTGATTCGATGTATGTAACGGTCCGGGTCTTCCACTTCGCGCATGGTCTGTGTGTTCGCGTCCCATTCATAAGCGCCTGCGTCGTGGAAGGCCTGGAAAAGGTCGATGACGTGCTCGGGATTGTAGAGCTCAAGTTGGTCGGCTGCCCGGTAGACGGAGCTGGTCACCGTTCCGCCGTTGTAGGACCGAATGCGGAAAGGTGCCCGAAAGAGCTGGTCGCGGAGGTCGGCCTGCGCGGCGCGGTCCGCTGCGTCAATGATTGCTCGGTAATTCCAGACCGGTTGGTCGAACATTCCTATCCTTTCTTCGCCTGCGACATCAGGTCGCTTTTACGCTTGGTCAACGATGAATGAGCCGGCCACTCCCCCGGGCCCGGCGAGATGGCACTCCCATCGCTGCCAGGGATACAGAACCCTGCGGAACGTAATCCAGGCCTCACATTCGTTCATGGAATTGAATAATTTGTACGCCGTGGACGGGTCCCAGATGTCGCCAGGGCTGTCGCTGGGCAACGGGCCGTCCCGCCCGCCAACAGCCCGAGGCGCATCCTTGGGATATCTGAGCGCACGGATCTGCGTGGCCGCAGCGCTACCGTGTTGCTGGGTAGTTTGGACAACCTGGGAAGCCTGCTCGAGCTGGCCGCGTAGTGCGCTCACGATCACGCGCTGTTCGGCGGGGGTCCGCGCGCCCGCCGCGGCCTGGGTGATCGCGCGGGTCTGGTCGGCAATCACGTCGAGACGCTCGGCGCCGGCTTTGGTGACCGCGGCGGCGCTCACCAGTTGAGTGCTCAGGTCCGCGTCGCTCGTCGACGCGGTGGCCAGGGGCGGAATTGAGCGATCCACCAGCTCGCGGTAGGACGGCATTCCGGAGCCGCCAGCCATCTCGACGGTGCGGTCACGCCCGGCCCTCGCGAGCTGCGCCGCTTCGGCGAGGAGGGTGGAGTTGTCCGAACCCTCCATCCTGCTCGCCGAACCGAACAACGAGCGGGTCCGCGCAATCGCGGCCTGCACAGCAACGCAGGTCTGCACAAGCGACATCCCGCAATTATCCCGCCGATCGCGGCCCGCGGCAGCAAAACCCAGCTCGACGACTCTGCGGTATGCAGTTGCTAGCCGCGCGCCAGAAGCGGCGGCTACCCGTGCGTGATCCCGTTGTGCATCGGCGCTGGGCGTAATGACATACCCACAGCTGGTCAGGCTTGTGCAACTGGTTGCCAACCGCGCCACGCGCATCCGAGTCTGGGCGCGATCGTATGGTGTTGATTTTTCGGGTGAATGCGACCAGAATTGGTATCGCGTCAACAACTGGGAAATTTACACCGCCCCCGTGCTCAGACCATCACGCCGCCGCCGCCGACGATGTCGCGGTACAGCGCCATTGCTTTTTGGTGCTTTCCCATAATTTCCGTTAAATACCCTTGTCGCCCATGGGAATACGCTTGGGCCGCGGAAGGCTCCCCTGGGCGTTGTTGGAGCCAGAAGATCGATTTCCAGATGTCGGGCGACCCCGGTCCGCCGTGATGGTCGAGTCGATTGAAAAACTCCGAGATCGCCAAGTTCGGATTACGTCGGCCTGGGTACGATGCGTCTTGCTGAAAAACATCTTCCCACAGCCCATTCGGGCTCTTAGCCCGCGGATTCAAATTACTTTCCTGCATCGCGTCAGCCAAAATCGCCGTCGTCTGATACGGCGAATACCCGCGACGCTGCGCCTCATGGACGATGGCCGACGCCACCTCGCGTGGACTCGAATCAAGTGTCAGCGCACCAAGTGGGATCCCGACCGCCCCTTGCGGCGCCCGCAACCCCGAGGGCGTCCCAGACCGTGACCCCGCTCCGCGGCCAAGTGCGGCGACCGGGCTAATCAGTCCACCCAGACCACTCGACCCACCCCCGCCGCCACCACCAAACCCACCTCCCCCACTGCCGAACGGCATTGCACCGCTCGGCATTCCGCCCCCGCCGCGGCGACCCCGCCCATACGAAAGAGAACGCATCATCGCCGCTAACCGTGCATCACGCACCGTGTATTCGTTGACAAGGTGCTGTTGTTGGGCGAGGCGGGCGCGTAGGGTGGCGATCAGGGCGCGTTGGCCGGCCGGGGTGCCTGACACCGGGGCCAAGGTAGACGTGTCGGCCGCGGCGCCGTTGACGACCGATCCGGAGTTGGCCCGGCCCGTCCAATCCACTTGCACCGCATCGTGAATCTGCGTGCCCAGCCGGTTATCGGCGGTAGAAGCCTTCACCAAGCCCGGGGCGGCGTCGGTGGCGAAGGTGCTGTAGGTCGCCGGCAGCACACCAGACAGCCCGGACATGCGGTGATGGCTGTGGCGAACCAGCTCGGCGGCCCCACCCAAGGCCGCGCCGCTGTGCCCGGCCGCCACGCCCCCACCGGTGCCCGGCTGGCCGAACAACGCATGCGCACGGTTGAGCACCTGGCCCACGTGCGCCACCAGCGCATCTATCGACACCCATCCAGTATCAACGCACCCACACCCCACCCCAGACACATTTTCGGTCGTCTCACCAGTGAGCCCGGGACCGGGCCGGAGAATTGTACGCGCCCCCGGCACCCCGGACTGCACAATTTAGCGCACGGCAGTACCGTTGCGCCCCAATACCATCCAACTATGCCAGTGCACCGATCACACGCGGCCGCTGCGGTGGCCGCCGCCGCGGCCGTGATATCGGCCTGTGCGGGCTGCGGTATCAACTCCGCCGCCGGCAGCACACACTTGAGTGCCACGGCTGCCAGCGCCACCGGGACCTACCGACTGATCCAAGAACCCGACGCCGGCTACCAGCCGATCACCGACATGATCGGCGCGGCAACACAATCCGTGCGTTTGGCGATGTACGAACTCAGCGACGACGCCGTGGTGCACGCCCTTGTCGACGCAAAGCGCCAGCGTCACGTCGAAGTGCACGTGCTGCTCGACGCAGCCTTCCACGGCCGCCAGACCAACCAGGCCGCCTTCACCGAATTGCAGCAATCTGCAATCGACGTGACCTGGGCTCCAGCGGACGTCATCTATCACGAGAAACTCCTCGTGATCGACGACACCTCAGCGGTGATCGGCACCGCCAACCTCGTCCACAAATATTACCGATCCAGCCGGGATGCCTTTGTCGTCACCACGGCCCCCGCCGACGTGGCCGCAACCACGGCAACCTTCGACGCCGACTACGCTGCCGCGCACAACGCCGCTCGCTCGACGCCGACCGCCACAGCAGGTGAGCACCTCGTCTGGTCCCCCGCCGCCGAAAGGCAGTTCGTCGACCAGATTGCTACGGCCACAACGAGTCTGAACATCACCAGTGAAGAATTCATTGACGCCCCGGTGCTGAGCGCGATCGCGCACACAGCCCGCCGAGGCGTTGCGTGCCGCGTCGTTCTCACGGAGGACCCCGCGTGGAACCCGGCCATCAACGAAGTCTCGGCCGCCGGGTGCTCGGTACATCTACTGCCCCGATCGGCCTCGGCACTGTACATGCACGAAAAGCTGCTCCTTATCGATGCCGCTGCGCTGATCATCGGCAGCCACAACCTGTCCCCTGCCAGTCTGCGTGACAACCGGGAACTGTCCCTCCGCCTGGACCAGAGCACCGCCCCAAGCGTGCTGGCGGCCGCCGCCAGCACCTTCGAGCACGACTACCAGCAGGCCGTGCCGGCCACCAGCTCAGAGCGTTAGACCCCAATCGAAAGGAAGCCACCATGACATCGCTCACACAGCTCACCGTCGAGCACGCCGACGACCTCAAACGAGGCCGTACCACCGCCGTCTCGTCGGGTGGGTGGTGCGTCAAAATCTCTGGGCCCAACGTCATCGTGCCCGTACAAGACAGCGCCGGTAAATCCATGGATGACTTGGCGACACTGCTTCAGGCGGCCTACCAGATGGCGGGTACTCGAATTAACAGCGGAATCGGATCGTGGGCCCGCGTGCGTGACGCGCTGCCTGAACGGCTGGTCGACGACCTCGTTGCGGTCCTACGCGCCGCCCAGCGCACCGCCGACGCCCATTGGAATCGGGCGTCGTGCGACGTCTATCGCTGCCTGGGGCTGGCGTGGCGCGACGCTGACATGCGCGTGCCACACACACTTCTGGTCGCAGCCATGCGCGCGGGCCTGCCGCCCGAAACCACCGTGTGCGATTTCAACAGCACCGCGAACCTGCACACCGTTCACGCCCTCTTTGATGCAGCGATCGCCACTGTGCAACAGGGCGCGGCAACAACACACGTCGCCTGATCTGCGTGTTCTAGGCGTGGCGGGGATGCCTTCTCCTCGACGTCGACCACGCCCGGCGCCGGTGACGCGCTGACCTGACATCTGGTCGTCCTTCAAGACAATGTGGGCATGCAGGATTGGGCGGAGGCCGCTCTGGCTTGGGATCTCGCCGATGCCCTGGGTCCCGGCTTGTCGGGGAGAGCCGGACAGAAATGTATGCCGCGATCGGCGCCGGGAACGCCTACGCCGCGATCGCGGCCTTGCTACAGGCGAACACCGGCGACACCCTCGGTTGCCTCGCCCGCTCGTGGACAGGCTCGATGATTGGCTCGACGGCTACCGCCACGGCAGCGACGCCCCGCGGTTGCGTCATCTCCTTGACCGGTCAACCGCCGGCAGATCGACTGCGTCCGAACACGACTCGCAGCGCTAGACCTCACAGTTCGAGCGCCGGGCCCTCCTCGCGGCCGCTGTGACGTTGATGCCTTGACAACATATCGGCACTGTTGCGGGCTTCCTCGTACACGCGTTGGGCCCACCGTCGCCACGCGTTCGAAGGTTTCCGGCGACGGCAGGTTGTCTAGGTTTCATCGGTGAGCTCGGCGATCAACGCCTCGATCCGACGCTGATCGTCCTCGCTGAGGGGCTGCTCGGATTCGGCGGCCACCACCACCTCAGTTGCGACATCCATCGCGCCGGCGGCGTCGGCAACGGTCAGGGCGGCCATCGTCCGGGCCGTGTACAGGCGTTGACCCAACGTGGCGCCGGCGGCGGCTGCGGCACGCATCATCAGTTCGTCGTATCTCTGCCGGATCACCCGCAACGACTTAATCACCTCCGGGGCGCGCCGGCTGGTGCGCACCGCCCGCGCCGTGATCGTCTCTACTGCCCGTAAATCGGCGAGCACCCGGACCGTACGTTCTGCAAAGCTGGGGTCGCTCTCGGCGGGCAGCGCATCGGCGGCGGCCAGCACTTGGTCGACCGCGAGTCTTACCGCATCCGTAATCACCGCGCTGGCATCTGACTCGCTGCGCACTGTTTCGATAGCACCGCTTACGCGGGTTGTTCTACCGTCGCACAACTTTGCCAGGGTGCCGGGGGGCCACTGAACAACTTGCTCGAGCTTGGCCCTCGTGCGCTCACGGGGCCACGACCGCCCCTTTTCGAACGCAATCAGGTTGGGCGCGGCGATCACGCCTTGCTTGTGTAATTCCCGCTGTGAAATGCGCAATTCCTTGCGGCGGGCAGCGAACGCCGCACCGGCGCGGGCCACGCCGACGGGGTCCGCGTCGTCGTGCATCGGGCCAGTGTATCGGTTGGCCCGGGCCGGCCCATAGAGCTGGTCAACGACGTGTCTGAATGGGCAACCAAGTTTGCTGCTTACGCATAGTGCTAACGATTAACGAGAGCTGCTTACGTTTGTGCTTGCGATGCTAACGTTAGCGCGCTAACGTTAGCGCCCATCAAGTGCTAACGCTCAGTGGGAGGAGCGATCGTGACCGCAATTTTGGAACCACCGCCAGTACTGACCGCTACGCCATGCGTGGCCGACCCGGACCGCTGGGCCGACGGCGGCAATGACCCCACTCTCAAAGCCCTCTGCCGCGGATGCCCACGGCGCTGGCTGTGCGCGAGTGAGGCCCTAGACACACCGGGCATCGAAGGCCTGGTGGCCGGGGTACACGTCCCCAAAGAGGGGCGAGCGCGGACCTTCGCGTTGCGCCAACTGCAATCGCTGGCCGCCTATGCCGGCTATGCCGATCAGCCTGCCATCCCTTAACGGCCGCTCTAGGCGACCGTTGTCGCTGCACGCGGTTCTGCGTGGTTGTGACGGCCACGCCTCAGCCACCCGCAATCGGCCTTTGTCCCCCGACACCATCCGCCGGGGCCTTCCTTCCTAGGAGGTCCACCATGACCACCATCCTCAAGCCTGTGCCTGTCGCCCTCGAATCGGCGCTGCGCGCCGGACTGCGCTGGCTTTATGCCACAGAACAACCCGCGGGCGCCCTGGTGGAACGCCGCGGCGCCAAGATCACCACCGCCGACCGGGCCTTACGCTTCCTTCCGCTGGGCCTCGATGGCAACCCGCTGATCGTCGTCGACCTCCTCAGCGTGCGCTGGGGCGTCGGTGAACTCAGCCCACCCCTGAACGCCCTACCGGCTGATGAACTGCCCACTCTGGCAACGGAGTTAGCGGAATTAGCCATCCCCACCAGTGCCCTTCATTACCACGGCATTACCGGCACGATCGCCCTCGACGCCCCAGCGCACCCTAGCCTGCAGGAGGCGGTGCACCGTTACGACCGCGGCTGCCCTTGGCATCACACCCAGGTCTGCGAAGCCCCTCTGCGCCATGGCGGCAAAGCGTGTTCTTGGCACTCCGATGGGCATCGGCGAGCCGTTTGGCCCATCATCACCACCCCCAATACCGGTACCGACACCGCGGAATCGTGCCGTGCCGGCGACATTCACCCAACGTCGCCTCGAGGTACCCACGTGGGCGGGTGCACATCGTGACCGCGATCGCCTGCCCGGCCCCGCCGGCCACACCGGTGCCCGCTGACTACCCCACCGCCACGCGACACCCACGCGATCTAGAAGTGGTAACCCGCGATGGGACAACGCTTTCCGTGCACGACAGCAGTCCCGCTGCCCCTATTCATACTGTGCTCTTTCTGCACGGCTTGTGCCTCAGCCGGGCCACTTGGACGTCGCAGTTAGTCCGGATCCGCGACGACTACGGGCCTTCGGTACGGGTCATCGCCTACGACCACCGCGGCCACGGTCAGTCAGGGTCTGCGCCGATCAGCACCTACACGATCGACCAACTCGCCGACGACCTCGCCGACGTCTTGGTTGCCCTCGACGTGCGGGCCCCGCTCACCCTGGTCACACACTCTATGGGTGCGATGACCGCACTCGCCTACCTCAGCAGGCCGGCACCGTGCCGCCCCGTGGACCCCAGCGGGCTGGTGCTCGTCGCCGCCGCCGCAGGCAAGCTCAGCCAACGCGGGTTCGGCCGGTTGCTGGCCACGCCGGCGACCACGGTCTTGACTCGCGCCGCAGCGCACGCTCCCGAAGCTCTCCTACGCGCCCTCGTGGCACCGTTGTGCGCGACATTGTCGCCCGTCCGTGGACGTCTCACCGCCGGCACCATCGCCTCAATCACACTTACCGCGCTCAGCACCACGGCCGCCTCGACCGCCGTCGGCTACCTACCCAGCCTGCGCACCTTCGACCTGTCCCAAACGCTCGCCGCGGTGCGGGCACGCACCGTCGTCGTCAGCGGCGGCGCTGACACCTTGACACCGGCCGCCCATGCGCGCGAGCTGGTCGCCGCGATCCCCGACGCCATCCATCTCCACGTACCCCAGGCCGGCCACATGCTGCCCCAACAGGCTCCTGAGCTCATCCGCCGCGCCATCCAGACGGTAAGCGGACTCGCACCGGCCGAGCCGATGCCGGCCCAGCATTGCCCGTCGGCACCTCAGATATGCCCACTGCCCTCAGCTGCTACCAGGCCCCAGCACCGCGACCACTTGACCACTGTTGGCTGACCACACCCCCGGCTTGCAAGGAGACGTCCATGCCATCGGCAGCGCCCACACCTCAGCGCCCATTGCCACTCCCGCCGCACGCCAACGCTTTTGATACGACATCAGGTGTATCAGGACATGGGCAACGAAAAGACCACGGGGACTGGCTATCTCACTACATCGACTCCGAGCCGGTGCGCAACCACATCACCCGGCTGCGCGTTGCGGGCATGGAAATCAAGCACATTGCGCGGTCGTGTGGCATCTCGCCCGGCGCGATCGAGCTCATCGTGGATCGGCGCACCGGCGCAGCAGTGAAAGTGCTGCGCAGCACGGCGGCGAAGATCCTCGCGGTCACCGCGCCCTCGGCGACGGACGACGTACCGGTGGCCACGCGACCGGCGTCAGCTCTTGGAACACGACGACGCGTGCGCGCGCTGGTCGCCGCGGGCTACACCCCCAGCATGTTGAGCCACGAGCTCGGCATCACCCCGAAGAATACCTACACGCTATTCAGTCACTGTGACGAAGTGCCGGCCGCGATCGCCCACGCGGTCGCTGACCTGTTCGACCGATTAGAAATGACTCCGGGACCCTCGGATCGCGCCCGCATCCTCGCCCACAAATTGCGGTGGGCGCCGCCCTTGGCCTGGGACGAGGACAGCATCGACGATCCCAACAGCGATCCCGCTCCGGCGGCCACCAAACCGCCCACCTTTGCTGAGCGCTACCGAGAACTTCGTGAGCTCGGAGTGCACGACGAACTTGCGATCGCCCGGCGTCTCGGCATGAAAGTGGACTCCCTGCAGCGGCAACTGGCGCGCTACCGCCAGCAGGTCGCCCTATGAGCGGTCACGCCGTCGACGGTCCGATGACGATTGACCTGTGCGCCACGGCGCCAACCGCGGGCCTCGCCCGGGACGTGCGTCAGGCCTGACGATCGCGTGACCCCAACGCCGTCACCTGCCGGTCGGCGCTGTCACCAGCGTGTCTGCCCGGATAATCCGCCACTGCATGCCAGACTCGTCATCACCACGAGTGCCAGGAGGCCCATCAACCACTTCAAGAGCTGCGATCTGCACCGACAGGGCCGGACGCGGCAAGGGCCCGATAACAGAAATCCCCGCCGAAGCGGGGAAATCCGAAATCTGAACTGAAGCGCCAACTTCCGTTCAACGCCCACTACAACCGAACACTCTCCACGCGCCGCCGAGGGGCAACCACAGTGCTCACCGAGCAACCAGGGTTGGCTCCAGGATAAAGGACACCCTTGTGAGCCGCAACGACATCGTGCTTATCCCGTCACCGACAATCTCGCTGTTCGCCACTCCGCCAAGCCTGCAACCCTTTTCAGCGGTATCGCTGTGACAGCGGCGCTGGCGGCGGCCGCCGACACACCGCTCACCTACAGCTGCACGCCCGATCTCGTGTGGAGGCGCCTGGCGCGCCTGGTGGCTGCGCCCGGGCGCAGCCGGATGCGTGTGTGGAACCCGATCACCGAGAAGTTCAGCGACACCGCTAAGCGCACCGACCGCCTCCCGGCCCGCCCGGCCGCGGTGTACCTCTACACGCGACGGCGTACGGAACTGGTGTGGCTGGACTTCGATGCCAAGCGGCACGGCCGGGCTGCCGTCGACGCTGACCTAGCCACCGCGGCGTCATGGATGACCGATTGCGGTGGAGTTGTCGTGATAGATCGCTCCACGAGTGGCGGCGGACACCTGATCTGCCCGCTGGCCATCGGGACCTCCGCGTCACTTGACGAAATGGTCCAGCTGGTGCGGTTGTTAGCCGCCCGGCTGCCTACGTTGGACATCACCCCGAACACGAACGCTGAGACAGGGTGCATGACCCCGCCCGGCTCGCCATGCCGCGAAGGCGGCTTCCGCCAGCTCGACTGCAGCCTCGACGAGGCCGTGGAAGCCTTCACCACCCGATCGGCACCCGATCTGTTGCCGCGGCTCTATATGCTCCTCGGCGCGCTCAAACCGAACCCGCGGCACGTGGCTGCCAACGCTCCTGCGGCCGTCGACATTGCGTCCTACACAGCCGGCCTCGGCGACGACCAACGGCTCGACACACCCTATATCCGCGCCGATCCCTTGCCCGGCGACGTCGACACCTACGCACGCCACGGCACCCTGAGCACGTCACGCCCCACCTGGGAGTCCAACCACGAAGCCCGCATGTGCGTGATCACCCACGCCATTCTCCGCGGCCACAGCCTGGCAAGCCTGCGCAGCATGATCGCCGGCGGCGGCCCCTGGCAGCACGGCCTCGGCAAGGCCTACGACCGCTACGAGCACCGCGCCGACCAAGCCCTCAGCCGCGACTTCGCCAAGGCCCTGGACTGGCTGGTCACCAACCTCTTAAAGTCCTCTCCCCCGCGGCACAAGAGTAAGTACTCACCGGGGGGGCAGAGGGGGCCACGGGGCCCGCTTGAGCTTCGCGTGTGGCTGGCGAATGCACTGGCGTGGGCGGATCACGAGTTCGGAGGCAAGCGCTATCGGTGGACCGTGCACGCTGTGCTGCAGACCCTCGCCTTCTGCGCCCTGATGGCCGGAGAGCAACGATCCGGTACCTGGCTAGTGGGCGTGGGCGGGCGGGCGTTGTCGCTTGGCTGCGGCCTGCTGAGCGAAGACACCATCTGGCGCGTACTAGCGGATCTGCGTGACCGTCCGGGCGCCCCCCTGGTGCTCACCCGTCAACACATCGGCACCGAACCTGATGTATACGCCCTAACCATGCAAAACAGGGTGACGAGAGACCCCGCTCGCGCCGAACGGATTCGGATTGAGCCCGTCCACGATGCATGGCTGGTGCTCGGCCATCACCTGCGCCGGATCTACGAACTCGTCGCTCACCACAGCCTGACCACTAAAGCCGATATCTATGCTGCGGCCGCCGTTCCCCGCGCCACCGGCGATGCGATGGTCACCGCCCTGGAGGTCGCCGGCCTGCTCACGCGATCCGGAAGAGGCAGCGTCGGCCTAGGCGCGGAATCACTGGACAACATCGCTGACCGGCACAAGCTCGACGTGAGTCGAGCCAACCGCTTGAGCAGGCATCGCGCTGAGCGCGAGGCGTGGCGCAGCTGGCTGGCCGAGCGCAAACGGATACGGGGCACTGACCCCTACAACGACCTGTCCCCTACGCGGCCGGCGGCAAGCGTCATGGCCGGCGGCCAAGACCAGGACGACGCTGAGCACGCCGCTTGGCTGCAATCGGTGATGGCCACCGGCCCCCCCGACGACCAGCCCTACGATGACGTCGAACGCGAGGCTATCGAGATGATCGGCGACCTTCTGGGTGGCCGGATCGTCGCGGCCTGACCGGCACGCGTTAAGACGCGCGAGCCGCCTCTGACACGTCGTCGATGTCGCCGAGCTCGCCACAATATGCGCGGGCCTGCTGAATGAGGTCGTCAAGGAAGGGAGTCAGGAGCTTGGCGACGTCAGTGCCGTGATCTTTGGCGAAACGAGTCAGCACGTCGTGGTCCTCGGCGCTTACCCTCTTGGCCACATACTTGGACGAGGGACGGTTTCCCTCGTACTCGCGCCAATTCCGACGCCGCCTCGTTGACTTCGCCACCGCGGCCGTGTCCGCCATGTCTGCTCCGTTCACCTCGCCGGGTCCTGCCGGCCCGGGGTCAGCTGACCAGGTATTACACGATTCTTGTAACAGGATATCAGTAACGAGAATCCTGTAACAGGAATCGTGTAATAGCATGTCAAACGTGTCGTACGCACAGTCGGGGCGAGTCCAAGAACTCTCCGCGATCGTGTTCGGGCAAAAACATCGTCTGGCCGTCATGGCAGCAATCGCCCAAAGCGACGGCCTGGTCAACCCGAGTGATCTCGCCGCCGCCCTCGACTTTCGCGCCCAGAGCACACTCCAGCAGCCGCTCAAAGACCTCACCGCTGCGGGTTTGATTACCCGGGAAGACGGCATGGGGCGCGTCTACTATCGTCGAAATCCGCACAGCCTATGGGGCGCGGCATTGGACTTACTGGCGCAGGCCCTCAGCGAGGAAATCACGGCGGACACCTAAGCGCCGGCGATCAACACCCCGATCGTGCCCGGGCGAAATGCTGTTGGGCACCCCGAGACGCAGGGTGGGCCACGACGCTCGTTGGGCGTTGGCGTGCAGCCTTCAAAGTGCCTGCCGACCAGGCCGCACGAATGCGTATATATCGCTGCGCTTCCTGTATATACTGGGTGGGTGGGAAAGCATCTAATTGACATCGATGAGCAGGCCTTGGAGAAGGCCCGCGCAGAACTGGGCACTTCCACGATCAAAGAGACGGTGAACGCGGCGTTGCACCGCGCGACGTTGCACCGACAAGAGCATGTGAGCGCGGCGCTAGACGTGCTCGCCGCCGTGCCGTCCGAAGATCGCGCCGAGGCATGGCGCTGACGTTTCTCCTCGACACCAGCGTGATCAAAAGACTCGGCCAGCCCAACGTGCGGCAAGCGGTCGAGCCGCTCGCGGCCGCGGGCCAACTCGCGCGGGCCCGTATCACCGATCTCGAGGTCGGCTATTCGGCGAGGAATGAGGCCGAATGGGACCGCTTAATCGGGGCGTTAGACGCATTCAAGCCGGTCGAATCGACCGAATCGCATCATCGTCGCGCGCTTCAGGTGCAACGGCTCCTGGCTCAGCGAAGCCAGCGCGGCCGCAAGATCCCCGACCTCCTCATCGCCGCCGCCGGCGAAGAACACGGACTGACCGTCCTGCATTACGACGCGGACTTTGACCTGATTTCCGCAGTGACCGGCCAACCTTGCCAGTGGGTGGTGCCTTCTGGGACGGCCGATGAGGGCGTCTCGGTTGAGCGGTCCTGACAACGGGCACCAGCATTCAACATTGGGCCCGGCGTGTATCCCACGGGGGCACTGACTGCGGTCAGCGCACAGTCGTGGAGGGCCGGTGCCTCTTCTCCCCCGGCCCGCATCCTCTCGCAGATTCATGGCGCGAGGTTGCCGACCACCAGCGCCCATCCGACACGTTCGGTGTTCGGTGGTCGTCGCCACGGTTGAGGCCGAACGATGGGAGCCGGGCCGGTGAGCTGACAGCGTCGGAAATGCCTGGCGCAGCGGGCATTTCACGGCGCCGGTGGCTGTCGCGATGTCGTCCGGGGCGCACGGTCGGCCACGACCACTAGGTGAACAAGGGCCCCGGACCTTCGCATTTCGTCACGGTGATGAAACGCTGGGGCTTGGTTTGCTGTGCAGGCGATCATGATGACATCAGCAAACAAGCTCGGGCATATTTTCAACGGTGGGCCGCGGATGGCCTTTTATCCGTTGTGGGTCGACGGTATTCCTAAGAGTCGATGGTTCGCTGCCGGCAGCGGCGCGGCTGATCGAGTGGGTGTTGAGCGCGCCGATGCGGCACTGAATCCGAACTGACTGTGCGACGTGGATCGGAGGGGTGTCCGCTGGTAGCGCTTCACGAGGTGATGCACCGTGCATCACCTGCTGGATGCTCCCCTTTCGAGGGGTGTGTTGTCAGGCGGGATCGCGCGCCCCTCGTTGTAGGTATCGGCGATGACTTGGATCTGAGTGGCGAACGCTTCATCGGTGAACTGGCGAAGCGAATAGTGTCGGCCGGTCTTGGTGCGAACGAGCCGGACCGCAGCCCGGGAGACGGCCAGAAGGTCGGTCGCGATATTGACAGTGCTACGAGAGGAAGCCTGAGGCGTTGGGGCACTGTGGCTTGAGGGATCAAGCGGTGGATGCTGTGTCATGCTGCGACAGTCCCGCGACTAAACAGCCCGAGTGACCCCTCCAGGTAGTCCAGAGCGGTCTTGTAGTCGTCACTGACCGGCTTCGCCCGGTAGCCATACAGGGGCAGGGGAGTGGTGTTGACGAATGCTTCGTCGACGATGCCGGCCCGCCGTATGCCGGGGGTGACCAGCTCCCCGTAGATCTCGCGAAGGTCGTTCATTTGGTCGATATAGACGCGGCCCGCATTCTCCGGGGGGACTACGCACGGGATGATTGCGAGCAGGGGCAGCTCCATTCGATACGTCTCGCGCAGGATTCGCAGCTGGCTTTCCAAGTCGGGAATGCCGCGGCTCTCTTTGTAGGCCGGCTTGGTGCACGCGATGACGCCCCAGGCACCTGGAGTCGTGTCATTCTCGCTGATGCTTGTGGCCAGGATGCCGGCGACGACGAGTGTGGACATTGTTCCCGGGCAGTCAATCAGGGTGACGTCGACGGGCTCGGCATCTGCGAGTGCCTTTCGTAGCCGTAGGACACCACCCTGTTCGGCAGACAACTCAATCATGATCTTGTCCAGGGTCGCCCGGCGTGCCGGGACGAGGGTGAGGTTGGGGATCTCGCCGAAAATCGGCTCGTCCTGGTCGTCGACGCCATTGACCACGCGGCCGGGAAGTTCTACATCGCCGATGGCGGCCTCGTTACGCAGAATCTCGGCGATCGTCTTGCCATGGGTGTCCTCGTAGCCGAGCCAGGTGCTGGCGTTGGCCTGGCTATCGAGGTCGACGATTCGAACCTTGAGGCCGGCGAGTGCCAGCTGTGTTCCGAAGGTGACGACGGTCGTGGTTTTTCCGGTGCTGCCCGCCAAGCTGGCGAAGGCATAGGTGGTGCCCATGGGGCCTCCTTAACGGTCGTAGGGGAGAGGGTGTGACAGGGACATGGATAGCGGGGTGTTGCGGCCATCTCGGGCAACGAGGGGGGTGGTGATGCACGGTGCATCAGTGTCGGGGAGGGTGCCTGATCGGACGGGTGATGCACCGTGCATCACCGGAAGGGTGGTGGGTGGTTCAGCGGGTGATGCACCGTGCATCACCCGTCCACGCCAGAGCGTTTTGCCTGGTCGTGGCCGTTTAATCATTGCTGCTCCTGGCCCGGATCGTGGTTTGGCTCGTTTTGATTCGTGTCTTTTCCCACGGCGTGGGGGAGTAGTTCGCACGTTCTTGCAGCAGCTGCAGGTACGCGGAATCGATGTGATTCCATTCGTTTCGCGCCTTGTCTGCAGCGTGTAATTCGAAGCCCGCGACTGCACACGCCCATGCGATCTCGAGGTGGCGTTTGAGTTCGCACTGGGCTGTCGCGGCGGCGCGATAGGACGTGACATCAGGATGCTGGCCGGTCTCTAAGCCGGCGGCACGGCTGAATTCGAAGGCGAGGCTCCAGCCCGCAGGGCTGGCGGCGAGCGCCGTCACTCCGGATGCGTATTGCCCAGCTAACAGCGGAAGGAGTTTGTCGCGCGGCGGCGGGCTGGCGACCAGTCGCGGACATGCGGCGCGGCGTGCTTTCGTCGCGGCGGTACGCAGCTTCGGCGAGTGCTCGGGCGCGGGCTGCGGCGCTGCCTCGGGGCTAGTTTCGCGGGCGCCAGGCGACGCCGCGGGATAGTAGACAAGCCCACCCTGCAGTGGATCGATCGACGCAACCACCGCACCGTCGACCGCGGTTGGCGACATGACCGCGTGGCGCTGAAAATCGGGTCCGAAGAGGGCTTGCGGGTCGATGATCTCCACGCCTTCGGAGGCCGCCTGCTGGCGTGCGCGGCGCTCGACGAGAATACGTTCGGCGGCACGCTTGGGGGTTGTGCCTGCGACCACCAACGCATAGGCGGCGAGCTGGTCGGCGTGCCGATGTGCTGTCCCTTGCTCGAGGTCGGTCTCTTGCTGCCAGGGCCGTGCGGGTCCGAACGGCAGCTTGCCGGCGAGCTCGGCGGCTTCGGTGGATCTGATCTTGCCTTGCTCGACTGCGTTGAGCACCTCGGGGGCTAGCAGTAAAAGGCTGAGCCGGCGCGAGACTGTGGATTGGTTGACTCCGAGTTTCTCAGCAATCGCGCGCTGGCCGAGGCCGGCTTCGCTGTAGTGGGCGAACATTTCTGCCTGCTGCAGCTCGGTCAGGTCCTCACGGCCAAGGTTCTCGATCGTCATGGCGTCGAGGTCGCCGCCATCGGCGAGCACAGCGTCGTCAACGACTGCGGGAATCGTCTCCAGCCCGGCGGCAAGGGCGGCCGCGCGGCGCCGATGCCCGTAGATAATCACGTAGTGAGCGTCGGGGCCGATCGCGGCTTCCAGTGTTGGGCGCGCCTGAACGAATGCCGTACGGGAGACAAGAAGGATGGGTACTTGCACGCCGGCGGCGCGGACCGAATCCACCAATTCCGTCCACCGGGAGCTCTCCGGCTGTGGGGCAGACCTGATCGGGTCGTTGTATGGATGGGGGGCGATCGCAGCGGTCGGCGCCTCGACGAATCGCTGCCCGTCGGCGGCGGCAAGGGAAGCGAGCCCCGCGGTGATGCCCCCAGAAGTGTTGATGTTCTTGGCGGCCGCTAAGAACTGTTCACTGTCGGAGCCACCGGCGTAACGGGCTAGCCTGTTCGCCGTCTTGCGGCCACCGGTTCCGCGCGTGAGCCGCTTGCCAACTGCGGAAGATCCGGTTGTCGTCATTCGCAACCTCCAAGCATTCAATACATGTACTGCGTCAGGGTAGGGCGTGGAAGGTGGTTCTCAGCGAACAACACGCGTGCACTCGGTGAAATTGCTGAGGATTTCGTACCGATCGGCCGGGACGGCCTCGGCATCGAACAGGGTGATGCACGGTGCATCACTAGCCGTGCCGGTGCGCAGAAGCGGGGCCCGCTGCCCCAGTATTGCAGCACCGATGGTCTGCGGCATGTTGAAGCGGCGACCGAGCGCCTTGGTGAGTGCGCGGTGGGCACACGTCGTCGCGTAACCACCGTCACGCTGACGGTCGGCACACGTCGCCGTTGCCTCGGGTGAAAGTCAGCCCGTGAGACATTCGGCGGCCGCCGGACCCCCCTGGCGCTGAGCGTGTCCTTCCAGGATCCGTCCCACCGTGCTGTGATGCAGATTATGGCGTCGGCTGATAGTGCTCGGCGCGGTCCCCGCCGCTTTTTCCGCCAACACCGCAGCCACAATCGCCGGGTCTTTGGACGTCACCCCGTCGCGCACCAATTGGTCGGCCGCCAAGCGCCAGTGCTTGATGTCGATACCATCGCCGGGCGCAGCCGGTGACGCCGAAACCGCTGCCAGGGACCGATTTACGCGCTCTGATGGCGCGCGATCGGATTCGCTTCGCGTAGCGGGGACAGGGGAGGGCGGCCCCGGAGTTGGCGGGGGAGCGGGCCGCTGGTCACCCGAGGCACTGCTGGGTGGTGGGAATGTCATCGCCGGTGTCGCTTGAGCCGACGGGAGAGCCGCCGTCGGCGCTACCTCGCGGACCTCTTTGACGTCTCCGGCGGCCGATCGGGCGATCGACTCGGAGCGTGGGGGAGAAAGCGACAGCAGCGACAGCGTGGAGTTAGCGATCGACACATCGATCGCCACCGGCCATAACCACGCCCGCGACGGCGCCATGCCCAGCGCGACGGCCAGGTCACGCAAAGCATCGAAAGAAAGAATGAACGCGCACCCTGCCAGGGCAAAGGTCATAGCCAGCGCGAGCCAGTAGACGAAGCCGACACGGCGGGTCTTGACCAGCAGTGCAACGGAGTGAGTGGCTCCCAGAAGCACCGCCGGCGGCACCACGGCCGCCGCTGCGGCCAGTCGAACGGTGCCCGGCGGTGCGGTCAACACGGCGTGAGCCACATTGCCGGCGACCGAGACGGTGGTCGCCAAAAACAGCCACGTCCAGAAGAAACGCACCGCTCCGCGCGTTTCCTTGGTGGTTCCGTCGGCAACCATCGATCACCTTCCCGCCGTCTGCATCATCCCGATGGCCCGCAGTCGGGGACTTATCGGAAGCTGACCTCTTTAGCGTATGGCCGCCAGAGTGCTTCACATGCACAACTTTCGGTGTCCCTGGCGCGCGGCCGCGTACCGGGTGATCACTGCGCGCAAGTGCAACGGACACATGCGCGCTCTTTGGTTGCGTGGAAGAAAGCCTATGTGTACGAACCTGATTGCTAACTGATGAACGGACGGGAATGAATTATGTTCGACGCCAGGGATGCTCGTCGAGCATCGTGGTGACGAGCATCACGAGTTCAGCTTCTCCGTTGTTGCGCAGCTGCTCGGTTATGGACTCGATCCGTTGCAGCAGAGCGCCATACGCATTGGCCGCGGCCGCGACATAGTTCTCGGCTGCCTGGGCCTCCCAGACTGAGCTATAGCGCGAGGGCAGCGTGCGCAGCTCTTCGGACAAGCCCCGGGCCTGCTCTTGAACCGTACCCGACAGGCTGCGCACCAGTTCTGCATCGTTTCCCGCTTGTGGCCGCCCACCATCTGCAGTCGCGGCGGCCTCAAGCAGATAATCGATTTGGCGCACCGTGGACAGGGCCTCTTCGATGGGGCCGGTGTGCCCGCGGAGCTGCACCGGAGGGACCGGGACGCTCAACAAGGATTCGGTGGAAGCCGCGTCGTTCACCGCGGCTAGGCGGATCTCCTCCCGTTCGGCGTGAATCCGTGCAATTTCGGTGTGCACGGCCTCGTTAGCGGCGGTAATCGTTGCGTTCGCCTGCCGGCGGGCTTCAGCAACGTGCGCGGCGGCCTCGGCACGCACCTCCTCCTCTTTGGCCTGCGCACGTCTCATCGCCTCCTGCGCTGCGTCGCGGGCCTTGGCTATCTGCGCTTGAGCGGTCTCCTGCGCTGCAGCGATCTCTCCGCTGGCCTGGCCTCGCGCCGCCGCCACCGCATCCGCGGCATCGGCGCGCACCTGCTCGAGTTCCCCACGCACCTGCTGCACTCGATGTTCGGCGCCCTGGCGCTCGGTGGCCCGCTCGGCCATGCGCTGCTGGGCCCGTTCCTCTGCGGCCCGCACCTCCTCGCGGGCCCCGGCTACCTCGGCCTCGGCGTCGGCGCGCACTCGGGCCAGCTCGTCTCGCAATTCTTGGACCGTCCGCTCGGCCGCCGCCCTCTCAGCGGTTCGCTCAGCCAACCTTTCTTCGGCGCGCGCTTCAGCGGCGGTGAGTGCTTCGCGCGCCGCCGCAGCGTCGGCGGCAGCCTCGGCGCGGACCTGTTGGAGTTCGCCACGCAGCATGTCCAACCGCTGTTGGGCTGCGGCCCGTTCCTCGGCGCGTTGTGCGTCTTTGCGTGCGCTTTCAGCTTCGATCGCTCTGACGCGTTCACGCGCTGCGGCAGCCGCCTGTGCCGACTGCTCGGCTTCAGCGCGCGCCGCGTCCGCGGCCAAGGCCGCGTCTCGACGATCTTGGTCAGCTTTGTCGGCCCGGCGCTCGGCGAGCACCCGCCGGTGGTCGGCTTGCACGAGCTGCTGGACGATCGAAAGCCGTTTGGGCGCCGGGCCGAACCGCCGGCGGCCTTCAGCGAGGTCCGCTTCACTTATCGCCGTGACCGCGGCGACTTCGGGGGGTGCCGCGATGCCGCTTCGGCGTGTGGCATCCAGGGCGGCCTGCGCCGCCTGTTTGGTCAACGACGCCCACTGGTCGACGTCGAGTTCTTCGATCTGCTGCACCAGCGTCGTCATGGCCGGCGCCGCCTTCCGGAGGTCGGCACCTTAGGGGCCGGCGCGTTCGATTCCTCACTGACGCCCGCGTCAGCGTCGGGGGCACCATTGGATTCCGGCGGCGCAAGGGGCGCCGCATCGGTTGCCGCTGCATCGACAGACCCGAAGGTGGCCGGGGCGCCGCTTTGCTTAGCCAGCACACGTGAGAGCTGACTGAGTTGAACCGCCGCCGCCTTGGCCAACGTGGCATCGCCGAGCTTCTCAGCGTCGTCGTGGATGCCCTGCAGGACGGTCAACGCCAATTCGGGCCCAAAGCCCACCGTGGCGCCCTCGTTGGCGGCAGGTTCAATGCCGCCCTTATCCACCACCCACGCGAGCCTCTCCCGGCATTCTCTGAGTCGTTGAGCCCGTAGCTCGTCTTGGTGCACCCCCTCGTGGTGGCGTTCTTGCTGTTCGGTCAGCGTCTGGTGTCGCTTGGCAGCACTGCGTACGGCGAAGACCAGCACAGCCGCCACGATCACGGCGGCAAGAAGTGCTGCTAGACCGCCGAATCCCGCTGAGGTGAGAAACTCACGCGCGGGCGGCAGCGCCGGCATCCCTTGCGGCAGGGACAATGATTCCGCTAGCAGATGGGGGCATGAGCCAGTCATCAAAAGCTCCTCTGAACTGCGGTCGGTGTGGGTTTACAGGACGCGTGACCCAAAGCCGTCACGAGGACGGCTTTGCGGAGAGCAGTGATTGCCGGCACGAGCATCGCCTCAGTGGGGACCGGGGACTGAGGGCGCAAACCAGCCAGGCAAATACTCGACGTAGCCGTAGGGGGCCTTTTCGCCGGCGGGGAGGTGGATCACGTCCCGGACGTCGATCGGCTGTTTCGGTGGCGGCCACGCGGCTTGCCCTCCGTAGGACGGGTCGGGGGCGAAGATCCCTGGCGCCAACTCCTTGGTGCCGTACGGCCCGAGTTCGTGCGGTCCCAGTCGGGTAAGCGCGGAGTTATCCAGTGGAAACTTCGCCGGCGGTGGCCCCGACATCGACGTGTCCTCGGGATACCACAGGCCAGGACCAATCTGCTTGGTGCCATACGGGGCCTTTTCTCCCGGACCAACCGCGATGATTTTCGACAGGTCGATCCAGTAGCGGGGATCTTTGCCGTGTGGTGGCTGTTCCCCGGGCGCCGGGGAGTCCGGCAGCGGGTCCTGCCCGAAGCCGGCGCCTTGCGCCTGGCCGCCGCTGTGGTAGTCGAGGGCGCGGATTTGTCCGGCCAGGGTGCTCGATTGCTGCTGGGTGGTGTTGAGCACGGTGTTGGCGGCCGAGACCTGGCTGCGCAGGCCTTGGAGCAGGGTGCGTTGCGCGGCGGGGGAGCGGGCCGCGGGTGCGGCTTGGGCCAGGGCACGGGTTTGGTTGGTGATCGTGTCGAGTTGGCCGGCGCCGGTCTGGTTGAGTAGTGCTGCGCTGCTGAGGTTTTGGTGCAGGGCGGTGTCGTTGTGTCCGTTGCTGGTGAGCCGTGTGGTGGCGTCGTTGACAAATCCGCGGTGCTCGTCGACGAGGTCTCCGGTCATCACCGATGCGCGGGCGCCGGCGCTTTGCACGATTTGCGCGCCGGACTCCAGCGAGGGCTCCGTCGGGGCAGGCGGTTGGGGGCTGGACCCGAACAGCGTCCGGGCCCGCTGCACCACCGCCACCGCGTCTGCGGCTACCTGCTCAATCGACACATCCGCATTATCACCCGCCCACCACCACTGAAAAGTCACTTTTTCGCGCACAAGCGAGGGCGCAGCGGGCGTCAGGCCCTGCTCGCCGTCTTCGCGGCCCGGTCGTCAGCGTTGAGCGATGATGCTCGGTGTGATCGGCGCAGGTGCTGCGCCGCCCACCACGGAGCCATTAACGAAGGTGAACTGCCCTCCACAGTCCCCGGGCATGTAGTACTGCACCGTGGGGTTGGCCGCCGACAGGGTCGCAATTTGCGGCAGCGACATCGGTTGCCACGGGCCGATATGCGGGGGCGGATTCAGGCCCGCCAGCCCACCCGTGCTCACGCCGCCGAGTTCACCGGTGATCTCGTTAGGGGCCTTGGGAGCCCAGATCGCGCCGCCGAGGTTGAGCCGAGTAAACCGTTGGGCGTCGTAGCTGAATTGCACCCACTGCTGTCGGTGACCGTCTATGGGATCGACTCGGGTGTAGCCGGTGTAATCGGCGCCGGAGATCCGGAACTTGTATTGCTCCTCAAGATCGGCCATCGGGGGAGCGCTGTCATCTGCCCACGTCTTCCCGCCGGGCACATAAAAGCCGCTCGGTCCGCCTTCTGGCATATCCGCCAGCGACCGGTGCCCCGTCCACGGCGGCGGGGGAGTGTTGCCCACGTAGGGCGGGGGGATCACATCTTGCCAATACCCGAACCGCTCATCACCGACAAACGGATTCCGCGGGTCGATCGCGACCGGAGGTATCGCCGGATTGGGTGAGCCATGCTTGTCGTCGACGAGCTGGACATGACTATTCGGATCAGTCGCCCCGCCGCTGTGGTAGTCGAGGGCGCGGATTTGTCCGGCCAGGGTGCTCGATTGCTGCTGGGTGGTGTTGAGCACGGTGTTGGCGGCCGAGACCTGGCTGCGCAGGCCTTGGAGCAGGGTGCGTTGCGCGGCGGGGGAGCGGGCCGCGGGTGCGGCTTGGGCCAGGGCACGGGTTTGGTTGGTGATCGTGTCGAGTTGGCCGGCGCCGGTCTGGTTGAGTAGTGCTGCGCTGCTGAGGTTTTGGTGCAGGGCGGTGTCGTTGTGTCCGTTGCTGGTGAGCCGTGTGGTGGCGTCGTTGACAAATCCGCGGTGCTCGTCGACGAGGTCTCCGGTCATCACCGATGCGCGGGCGCCGGCGCTTTGCACGATTTGCGCGCCGGACTCCAGCGAGGGCTCCGTCGGGGCAGGCGGTTGGGGGCTGGACCCGAACAGCGTCCGGGCCCGCTGCACCACCGCCACCGCGTCTGCGGCTACCTGCTCAATCGACACATCCGCATTATCACCCATCTGCTACCTCCAGCTAATCGCTAATTGTGATCAGCGCAGTCCTCACGACAGCGCCCACCAGCCGGGGAAGCACTTCCGGGCATCGGGTAGAGCAAGCTGCGCGCTCGGCGTCCTTCCCGACGTGGTGCCCGGCCGCACCCGCATGCCAAGCTGGTCCACGTGCACTTCGACACCGCGACCAGCCGATGAGTCGCCGACGCAACTCCCTGCCCTGGGCGGCCACGAGCATGCCTGTCATCCGGCGCCAGTGGTGCTATGCCATGGAGGCGGCCGCGGGGATTAGCTTCGATGAACACATGGCCCCGCTCCCTCCTGAGGCCTCCGCCGGGGAGGTGGCCCAGGCGAAGAAGATCGAGAGGTTGGTGGCCAAGTTCGCTGCCACTGCCGAAGTTATTAGGGCCGAGGCGCAGGCATTGCGCGGCGCTGAACTGTACTGGGTCTCCCGCGACATGGTCGACGTCGTGCTCGAGGCGGCCGACTCGCTTCCTGAGTGGACGCCGGCCCTCGCCATGCCGGCGAGTACAGGGCTGCTGTGTTGGGCAAAATCAGCGGGCACCGTGGCCGCCGGCATGCCGGTCCGCGACGTGGCGGAGGCCGACTTGAACAATCCCCGGTTCCAGCCGACGATGTTCACCGACAACACGGCCACAGTGACTGAGGTCGCGTGGGATGGGGTCTGTTGGTGGAGTCGACCGGATATTGGTGTGCTGCAACTAGTTCCGTGCTCACGTGACGATCAGGGAGACTACTCACTACAACTCGCCAAGACCACCTCGCCGCTCTGGGCGGCGCACAGCATCATGATCAACCCGGACGTGCCGCGCACCGAAGAAGTGAACGGCACCGAGACCGCCTACCCATTCGTTAGTGCGGTGGGGGCGGCCTGGCTCTTGATGGCCCAGGCCAATGTGGCTGAAACGCGGACCATCAACGACCCTGCGATACCGCGGACCCAGCCCGACCCACTCACCGACACCGATGCTGCGGGCTCGGCGCCGGCGCCGGCGAGGCGCCCATCGACCGTCACGATCATCGACCTTCGCGCCAAACCCCTTGCCGCCGAACGCGGTCCCGAGTCCGGGCACGCCTACTCCCACCGGTTTCCTGTATCAGGTCACTGGCGGCAGCAAGCCTGTGGACCCGGACACAGCCAACGGAAACCGCGCTACATCGGCAGCTTTATCAAGGGCCCAGAGGGCGCCCCACTGATCGCGCCGAAAACCCGAGTCCACGTTCTCCGCCCGCCGCGCCAACCCTGACCGCGCGCCCGCACAGGCAGAGCTCTGAGGCCTGCAGTCCAAGACAATTCGCGAGCAGACAGCGCACGCCGCGCGTCGAGGTAGGCGGGCGTCCACCGCGATCCGTCGGCCACGCGGTTAGGCCAGTTAAGGCAGGCGCTATGGACGCGGCGCGGTGAATGCAGCTGTGAGCAGCCGGGGTTTTTTGCCCGGTCTCAGTGAGTTTGGTGGTCGCATCTACGGGAGATCTTGTTCCGCGAGCCTTAAAACGGGAGCGGCGATGCTTGGACCAGAATCTCTCGGGCAACGGTGATCGCGTCGCGCGCGTCGGCTTCCGGCAAGTGCGAACCTGCATGGGTGGCCGCGTTTCGCCGTTCAATGAGCCGAGACCGATAATTCAGCGGGAGGGTTCCGCCGCAATCGCGTGTCCAGTACTCACATAGTTTGCCGAGCATCCTGTGGGCGCGCAGCTCACCGTCAATATCGGCGTGGCCAGCAGCAGCGAGGTGGGTTCGGATAAGAGCAGTGACAGCGAGTTCCGCTGCCAAGCCGGCATCGAGCACCGCCCGCCGATAGTCCTGCCCCAGGCACAAGGAATTCGCATCGCGAATGAGTAGCCATTCGGCGGGGGGCGGTCCGTGGAGCTGCGCGTGGTCGATGCAGAGCTGTAGTTGTCGGGCGGTAATTGGTCTGTAGTTCGGCCACACCACAGCGAAGGCGCTCGACCCGACCGGAAGAATGCCGCCGGCACGGAGCGGCCGGCCCTGCAACGTGTAGAGACGCGACCACAGTGTGACACCGCTGAATTTGATTCCCGGTTGGACGCTACCGATTCGGGACAAATCTTGACCATGCACCACTTCGATCCAGGCGCTTATCGCGACCCACCATGCAGGCATTGCATCGGCGATTCTGCGGCCGGTGTCCCGCACAGCGTCGTCGTCGCCGCCGACCGTCAGTGAGATCCCGATTCGGCGGATGTTTGCCGCTGTTGGTGTCGTGAAGCCGTCCGCCCTTGTCACGATGCGACCCCAGAACGGCGCCAGCTCAGGTTGGCTGCTGAGCAGGTCCTCGCGTTCTGAATAGTGCCACGAGGGCGCCGACAGTTCCTCGGGGGACCGACTTCCTCCGTTAACGGATGGCAGGCTCAGAACTAAGGCTTCACCAGCAACGACCGCTGAGTACTTCGCCTGGAGAGCGGCGATGTCGACGGTGAACTGGACCGGACATTCGTAGTAGCCCTCGACCACACGCGTCTTGACAGGCTCCACACGCCGAGCCTAGGCCCCGCACTTCTAAATCGCGGGTGTTTCCACACCCGCGTCCGCGGCGGTGATGACAATTCAATCCAGGGTTGAGCGCGCACGAGCTGGGGGGAGTTGACGCGGGAAGAGAGCCCAGATTTGGCCCGGCGCGCGAAGCGCCCCGGAGGGTATGGGGCCGGCTCCCTGCGACCCGTCATCGGCTGACAACTTTGAGGTAGACGACAGATTTGAGAAGGCCCCAAAGTCGCGTCAAAGTGCGGCGGGCGTGATTCTCGCGGGTAGTCAGGCCCCACGTCTCGGGGCGTAATAATAAGCAGCACAGCTGGCTACCATCGGCGTATGTCGCCGCGCCGCCCTGCCGCATCTGAGCTCGGCATCCTCGTCACCACCGACGAACAGATGCAGGTGGTGCCACTTGCTGATCACCTACGGGCCGATGAGATCGGCGCCAACCCGATCGACACCATCACGGCCCGGTCCAACGTAGTGTTTTGGTTCAATACCACCGCCCAGTCAGCGGTCAACAAGATGGCAACGCTAAACCTGTACGCCGCGAGTGGGCTCTCGGCGCATGCGGTGCCGCTATTGCGCGGGACCGTGCTTATCACGGGAATCAATCCGGCGGGAGATCCAATCGGCCTCTCACGCCAACAACTCGGCCTTTTGCAAACCGGCCCGGCGCCGGGCTGGTGGGCACGATTCGTCTTGCAAAGCCGCGCGCAACGCTCCCACTGCCGCCGACCCCGCTAACCGAGATCATTGATCTAAGGTCGGCCTGAGTCGGGAAAGCCCGCGCCGGAAGTCGTCCCAGGCCGCGCGATCCGCAGCCGTATTTCTAGCTTTGAGGCGCCGGCGCAGCGCACGGCCATCGAGACCGTAGCGCCAACCGAGCACCCATTGATCACGGCCTCGGGCCTGGTATGAGGCGATTCGCGACATCTGCTGCCGTGTCAGACCGGCAAGCCCCCCGTACACGTCATGTGATGTGAGCACGACACGGCCCCGCAAGAGCGGAACTGTGCGCGCCGTCAACTCCGTCGCCGCCAACAGCAGTTCGGTCGCAGGCCGGTTCACCGTCTGAGACATCAGCTCCACCGACCCAAACCAGAAGTCTAAATGACCGAAAATGCTTCTGGTGGAGAGACTTTCGACTCGCCCGGCGCTCAGAAACGCCGCGATGTCATCTTCACACGCCGCCTGCACCACGGCCAACCCCTCAGGATGCAGGTATTGGTACGTCGGGTTGACGAAGATCGCGATCGACCCGGCCTCTTCCATGTGTTGATTCTCCCATCTCAGTCCACCAGCGAACGGCAGTCTTTTCGGCTGACGATCGCCAGCGTCGACAAGCTCGGTGGCTTCGATCCCACGGCGACTAGGGCCGGCGCAGCAGAGTTGGGACATCGATTTCCAGGGGTGGAGGCTGCTTCGAGATCACCGCCCACAGCTGACCGTCCTTGGTGTACTCGGCGCCCGCGGCCACCGAGGCGCTCGAATCCGCAGCCAGGCGCACGATCGCCCGGGCGAAATCGCCGGGCCCGGTCCCGGGAAACCCGCTGTGAAGGCCGCCTTGGTCAGGATGGGGGAGCGGCCACAGCGTATTGGAGCCGTCCCGGAAGAACGCGACGTCGATGCCCAGTAACACGACGGACTTGGCGGGACCTTCAGCGGGCACCCGCGTACCCACCGTCGCGTGCACCGCGCCGTTGACGGTCTGCACCGCCCAACAATCAGGGTTTAACGGGTCGCGAAGCCAGCATCTGATAGGTACTCGGCCGGCCTCGTGGGCCACGAGATGGTCACCGAGCTCTCGCGGCCCGGTGGCGGGTTCCAGTCGCCGATCGGCCCACTCACGTGCCCAGGGGTGCGTTTCGGTTGGCGATACCGGTGAGATCTTCCATCGAATCTGTGGCACTTTCGTTCATGCTGCGATTCTTCCTCCCAGGCCTGACACCCCGCACGGTTTCATGGTGTTCTTCCGGGCCCGTCGCACTCGAGGTCCTGTCGCGCACGATCAGAGTTCGCCTGCAGGGGAAGCCCGTGGCAGATTCCGCTGTGCTCGGCCGCGTACCGTTATGCTTCTTCAGTCTCGGCCTCGGTGAAAGCCCTTGCGGCGCCAGGTTTTCCCGGAACACAGACAAGCCAGCTCAGGGAATCCAGTCGTACCAGCGGTTCCCGCGGCGGAATGCGAATCGAGTGAGCACCATCGGACACGATTTGGGCCTTCCCCTCATACCTTCAGTCAATCCCTTGCGGCGGTGGTTCGATCGCCCTTGCGCTTCAAGCACGCCGGTGAGCGTCAGGGAAACACTCACTTCCCATCTAACGAGTGGCTAGGGGCTAGCTTCGAGGCGCGCGTTTAAGACCTCGTCGTCCTGGTCTGAGGTGTTCAGCTGCCAATACACCGCGCCACCGGGTTCACGTCTCATGCGCGACACCACGCCGGTTCGCGCCAGGGCGCGTAGTTGAGGAAGAACGTAGGCGTGATGTTCGAAATTGTTAAATCCGGCCGCAGCGCATAATTCCGGTGTCGACGTCTCGCCGCCGGCGCCCGCCAAGGCAGCGATGAGGCGTTTGCGGACAATCACCGTTGCCGGGCTCACCGTTGCCATCTCACTCGCCCGAGTTTTCCGACGAGTCTGTTGTCGGCGCCAATACCTCAAGCATGACGGTTTTGATCGAGTCGCGTTGGCGCACAGTCAAGTTTGCGGCCCGCAAAAGACGACCACCCAGCATGTCGTTTGGACATGACTTCGCGATCGCTACCCAATTGGGCAGCTCGGGATGGCCGGGGTCGGCGGCAGGTCGAGACGCCGCCTCACGTACCTCTGTTACTTCTACGCGGCCATGGTGTGCATGCGCCACGGTGAACAGGATGGCCGCGAGCGGAACGACCGCACTCACTCGCCACACCACCGAGGCGTCTGTGGTGCCGTCGATGGCCAGTAACCGTTCGGCTTCCATCAACGCCGCCGAAGCATCATGAATTTCTTGCACGGTCGCTGTTCCTTCCTGATGACCCACGCTCCCACGTGTCGCGCAGTTGGACCTCGCAATTTTCCCTCACGGGGGTGACACCCTCTGGCGTGTGCGTTAGCACGTCGACGAGCTCGCCGCCGGCGTTGCCGGGCCCGCGCCGCAGGCGTGCGACTCTGCTTTATCTGGCGTAAGCTGCTACTGGCTGTTCCGCGCAGCTACCCCGAGCCGAATAGGCGCCCGTACCGGCCTTCGGTGCTTGAGGGCAAGGTCCGCTGGATCCGCGGTCGTTCTGCCGTCACTGTTGAGTGTTGGCATGAGTACGGGGCGTGCCGCATATTCCAGTGAGGAAGCAACGCTATGACCAAGTATTCAGCCCAGAAGAAAGCTGCGCGCGCGTACCAGCGACTGCGTCCCGGCACCCGATTTGCCGCTGCCTTAGCTGCCGTCACGACCCGCGGCGCCGGGCGCCCCGGTTGGCAAGTGGGCTACGCGCCGGCGATCCGGCGCCGAAGGAAAGAAGCTTCATGCTATTTCTGCGGACGTGACACGGCCATTGCGTCGTTCACCGACATGACAGACGATCCTGGCCGGGTGGCCGTGTATTGCGACAATTCGGACTGCGATGCGCGGGAGTTCGAGGTCGTGATTGTCGATGATGGCACTGCTGCCACGCGCAACCGTACCGATGTCCGCATTCTCGCCCACTTCCCGCCGCAATTCGTTGATCCGCTATGGGCCGGACCTGGTGAGGACTGGGCGGCAGGCACGCCGCCCTTCGCGCGTACCCGCGGCGGGCTCGTTGACTGCATGTTCTGCGGTGAGCGAAGCTGCCGACTGTCCCAAGGCGACATCGCCCATGACGATGGGCGTATCCGCTTGTGCTGCAGCAATAATCACTGCCAAGTTGGTGAGGTCGAGGTGTTGGTTATGCGCGACGAAGTCAGATCACTCGGTGAGGAGCGCCCTGATGTCAAAGCGCTCAACGCGCTGTTCGTCAGTCGCGCCGATCGGCTGGCTGCTGAGTTGCCGCCTGGGGCGCCGCGGATTTTCGCGTTCGCGGACTTCGCGGCGCCCGCCGACGGGGTCGATCCGTTGGCGATGCGTATCTCAGGTCCGGTTCCCTGGGACGGCGGGTAACTGCATCCCAACTCCAACGGGCCGGATGCGCAGGGCCGGCGTGAGGGGGAAATGACCCCCGGCTCTTGCGGGTTTGGCACCGTAGTTCTCGACGAGCCCTACGCGGTCGACACCGCGCGTAGGGCTCGTTTGGGGCGTCGAGGAATCCAGCCGGCGGCGATGGATCGATCGCTGAAGCTCTGCAGTCGCGAATGGGCGAAACGCGGTGCAGTCTAGGGGCCTATCGGGTGGACCCGCCCATTGATCACGTCAACCCCACGAGTCGCGCGACTACGCTCGCACGGTACGGGAGCACCCGCGCACGGTGCGCGAGGGACAGAACTCATCCCGCCCGACGGCCAGCTCCAACTCCGCAACACATGCAAATGTTGGCGTAGGTCGTGATGCACCACACCCGTGTCGCCGTGGGCGTCGAACTCCCCACCCGCTCCCATCCCCAGGCTGTGTAGGTGTCGCCCGTTGTCGGGTCGGTGGGAAGTCAAATGTGGTTGTTGCCCAGGCGGGTTCCATCGTCTGATACCACCCCGGATAGCGAGTGCTCACTGGACCGCCTTGCACCTAGCGCCCGCTGACAGCTCCACCGGCGCGCGCGGTCGCCGCGTCGGCCCCGATGTAGACAGCCCAACCATTCAGGAGAGTCTGGCCGCGGACCGCGACGAAGGCGTTGTGCAGCAATTCACTTGGGGAAAGTCGCACCCCCGAAAGGCAGCCACTTGGCTCGTTCCGGCCCGCGCAGGCCCTCCCTCTCACGGTCGGCGATCACCGTCGCGAGCCTATCGATCAATCCACCCGCAGGAGCCCTCGCGTCTGCATCGGTGAACTCCCCGGCCGACCCAACGGCACCATCCGGTGTCACTAGTTCGTAAAACATGCCGTCATTCTCCTTGGTAGACACTACAACTCGTGTACGTATCGGAGTTTCTCGCGTTGCATTGCGCCACTCCTTCTCGCTCGATTCTCCTGTAGGCAATCACCGCTTCGCGGTACCCGACCCGCGTTTCCGCGGGGACCGTTTCGACGGTGTGGGAGGGGTGCTTGTTGCAGCTATCTGGGGAAGTTGGTCGCGGTAGGCGGCGGCGGTCTCCCGCGCGAGCGTCAACGCCTCGGTGAGGGTATGCACCCGTTCGTCGGCGCTACGTTGGACTTGAGCGAGCTGCTCGGAGTGGTCGATGCGCAGCCTTTCGGTTTCTGTACGTGAGTCTTCGCGTTGCCGTTCGAGGGCTTGGTTGAGGGAGGCCAGTGCTTCCCGTTGGGCTGTTAGCGTTCCCTGTGAAGCTGTCGCTTCGGCATGTGCCGCGGCGAGATCGGCACGCAGCGTGGCTGTTTCGGATGCGGCCTGCTCAACGGCTGCGCGTGCTGAGTCGACTTGGGCTTGCAGCCTTCGGCGTTCTTCTTCGGCGTCGCTTCGGACCTGCTCAAGCTCGGCGCGTAGCGTCGCAGCGCTCTGGCGCTCACGCTCGGCCGCGACGTCGGCGCCCTCTTGGGCGGCCCGGGCGGCAGCGGCCTCGAGTCCGGCGGCACGGGCGTCTTGGCGTGCCCGGTCAAGCTCGGCACTGCGTTGGGCGAGTTCGTCTCGATGTGCTGCCTGTGCCTCCGCTAGCTGCTCATGTGCCGCCGCCACAGCGGCCTCGGCCTCGGCCTGAATTCGGGCGATCTCGACACGGGCCTGTTCTCGCGCGCGCTCCGCTTCGGCGATCGTCTCCTCGGCCAGCGCATCGGCCTCGTCGCGTTCGCGTTGGGCGATCTGTGCGCGCTCATCAGCCAGTCGCGCTGCCCGCTCGGCAGCGCTGCTACGTCGCTCGGCCTCGGTTACCTTGGTGAGCGCGTCGCGGTGTGCGTCCTCGACCTCTGCACCCGCGGCCTCGACGTCGCCCGCAGCGCGGAGATGGAGCACCACATCGTCGAGGTATCCCCGCAGGGTCGCCACCTGTTCTGGCAATTCAACGAGCCGCTGTTCCAGCGTGGCGCGCGCCAGGGATACAGGGGCAGCGAGCCTGGTGTCCTCCTCTTGTGTTGCCACGGCGACTCGCTGCGCGCGCCGCGCCCGCCAGGCGTTGGCGCGGTTGTGCAGCGGTCCGCCGTCTGCGTCGGCTTGTTCGCAGTATCGCGAGGGGCGACCTGTCGCTGGGTCAGGGCGGCTGGGCCGGCTGCAGCCCGGGTAGTTGCAGCGATCCCGCGGGTCGCCGGCCGCAGGGGCGCTTTCACTCATGCATCAATTCTAGCACTTTCGTCTTCGCTAATGCGACGTAACGAAACGTAACGATAGCGACGAAACGAAAGAGACGAAATTTTGGCGGGTGAGGCCCCGGCCAGATGCAGGGTGTTGAAAGGATGCCGTGGCGACGTAGCGTCGGGATTATGACGCGACGAGGGGGAACGACGTGACCACCGCCGCCGGGGAGTTCTGGACGGTGCCGCAGCCGGACCGGCGCATCGGCGGTTCCTTCAACGCGGAGCTCGGCGAACCCGTCGAGGTCGACTTAGATGCCGTGCTGGCCGTAGACCTCGATGCCGACGATGCTCCGGCACCCAGGCCAGCGCCCCAGCGGGGCGACGTGGCTGGCGCCATGAACGTGGCCGCAGCAGGAGAGGTCGCACGGCGCCGGCCCTTCAATTTCTGGGGACAGCTCGCTACCGGGGAACCGGTCAGCGTGTTCGAGGCAACTAATCAAGGAATGTCCGGAGCGGCAGCGCACTACGTCGCCCCCATCGCGGTCATCGGTGCAAACGTCACTCCCGAGCAGCGCTACGCCAGCGTGCGATTCCGCCTCGATCATCCGTATTGGTTGAGACACCTCGCTGATAACGACTCGAGCGGGGTCGGGGACGACCACTCCACGCTGAGGGTTGAGGCATCTGCACACGGCAACTGGCTGGTGTATGAGTCCTCGACTGCAGCGACGCTGGTAGAGCTCGAAATGCGGGCGATATCTGGCTGTTTGGTGTTGGCGCAGTTGGCGCTGTTTCCGGATCGGGAACGGGAATCTGACCTGCGGACGCGTGAAACACAGGTCCGGATTGATTCCGCCGGACCTTGGCTGACCGTGCGCGGGCCCATGTTCTGTGCGCCCACACCCGCAGCGCTTGACACGGATTTCCTCTTGCTTCCCACAGAGCTCACTATCGACCGGTTCGCGAAATGGATTGCGGTCAACGACAAGTTCGATGGCTTGGCGTGGGCGGTAGCACGGCGCATGAACCTTCCGATACCGCTGCACGTACAGCTACTGACCTCGCTAGTCGAGGGAATCCACCTTCGACTGACCCCGGAGCACGAACAAACGTGGTTTCCCGATGCGTCCAAAGCCGCGCTCAAGCGCATCCGCCGGGCCGCCACGCAAGCGGCGGTAGACCAAGCGCACACACTGGGCCTCGACCCCGACGCCGTAGGCATGCGCGTATGGAACGCCCTGGGACATTGGGTCAACAAGAGCTATCTCGAACGTGCCGAAGAGGTTGTCACCGCGGCCTGCGCCGCAGTGCCCGAGCTTGGCCTGTCGATAACGAGGCTAGCGAAACACCTGCGAGATTCGCGGATCACCTTCGCCCATCAGCTACGACCAGAGGGTGATCTTCAAGAACGCCACGAGCGCTGGATGGTCTTATTCATCATTACCCCGTGGCTCCTGCGCGCACGCCTGTTACTCGAAGCGGGTATCGACCCCGCAGTGTTGCGCGAAAAGTATTTAGAGAACGAGACTTTCACACTCCACCGTGAACAAGCAGAGATTCGAGTCAGGAAACTGCGCTGGGATCAGCCGCCTGAACCACCATCTAAACGCCGCACATGGACACCGAGTGTGACACCGGAGAATCCGGCTCCCACCCGCATGGACTTGATCAAAGATCTGATCAAGAGCTTCCTCCCGCGGTAGCTCCGCATTTCCCCCGAGTGCCTGCTAGTCGATTACCGGCTACCACCGGGGCGAAATGAGCACGCCATACCGACGATGGAGCCGCCGGTCATCGTGGAATCCCTTAGCGTGCAAGCCCATACATGACGCGCGATGGTTGTAGCGAACCTGTCATCGTCGCTTTGTGGTACGCCCCCCTTCGGTAGTCAACGCCCGGTATGCCGAGGCAAGCAGGGGAGAGTGGAGTCAGTGCCAGGTCAGCATGTCGAGGAGTCGCAGATCGGTGATGCGGTCGAGGTGCGCGCCTAACGTGCCCTTGTCACCGAGCGCGGCGCGCAGCTCCGGTAGTGCCTCAGATTCTGTATTGGCGATCAGGTCGTCACGGATCGCAACCCAGTAGGCGGCCTTTTGGTACTTCAGGCGGGGGTAGCGTTCGACGGCGTGCGCGGCGTTCTGTAGGTAGACGTCGGTCACTTTGGAATCGAGGATAGGAAATGCCGCGGGCCGTTTGATGTGCAATACCTTGCTGATCTTCGACCTGCCTACCCGGCTCGGTGCATCCTGTTCGAAGTGGCGATAGAAAGCCTCGAGCTGGTCGTAGAGACCGCCTCGGATGTTCGGTTCCGCACGTCGAAGATCGGCGTCGGCTGGCGGCCACGGAGCGCTCGTTGCCCGTTCGGCAAACCAATTGAGCTGGTGGTCCGATATCCGTGAATAGACGGTGCGGGTGCGGGCCACTTCGTCACGCGTGAGGGTCGTGGGGTGGCCAGGGCCCGGGAGGTCATATCGGGTGATCGTTCGGCCCGGATATTGCCGCAGCTCATCTACGCAGTCTGAAATGGAACGCTCTCGGCCTGCGATCAAGATCACGGCCGAAGTCGACATGCGCATGACGATAGCCCGGTCCACCGACAGCCGTGGACATTGCATATTCAACCCTGGCAAGATGCTAAGTGGCTGGTATTATCGGCTCTCGAAAGCCGTTGGGGCATAACCTAATTAGTCGCCTACTGGTAAGTCTGCATATTCCTTTCCTGCATATTCCCCAAACCGAGCCTGGCACGGTGGGGTAGGGGCGGATCATTAGCTGCGCACTGAGCGCAGGCTGAACGTCGCACCGGTCGGATCGCCCGCTGCCGCGACTCGGGGCGTGAAGCGTCCGTCTCGTACTTCCGCCCGGGCACGGGCCCCGGCTAAAATCGACGCATGGGTAAGCCGTATCGGCAGTTGATTGATATCGGTGACCGGGCGGTGTGTGTCCGCGTGCGGGGCAGCGGCCCAACCGTCGTGCTTGAGGCCGGAGGTGCCGGCGCTGCCGGTGAAGGCACCACGGGCGCCTACGGCGACTTAGAAGAACGCCTGGCTTCGTTTGCGACCGTGCTGACATATGACCGCGCCGGCAGTGGGTGCTCTGACGGCCCAGCGCACCGTGACGTTGCCGCGATGGCGGATGACCTGGCCGCGATCATCCAAGCCGCGGGGTGTGTCACCCCGGTGGTGGTTGTCGGTTGGACGCTGGGGGGTTTGGTCGCAGAGATGTTCGCTGTGCGACACCCTGACAAGGTTGCGGGTTTGGTGTTGCTCAACCCCACGGAGATGCCCACCGAGTCGCGGCTCAGCCGCTATCGCTTGCTGGCTTACGGGCTGATTTACGTTCTGGTGTCAAACGTTGCGCACAAGCTCGGCGTGTTTCGCACTCATACCGGCCGCAGATTATTGCTACGCAGGGCCGCGTCAGCGGGTGCCAGCACGGATGCACTTAACTACGTTGAACACTTCTTGATGCATCCCCCGAGGGAGCGGTGGTCCTATGTGCCGGTGCTGCCGCAGCTTTTCGGCGGCTATGCACGTGAGACGGCCACGGCGGTGCGTGCGGCAGTGTCATTGCCGCCCGTTCCGGTGCGGGTGCTGGTGCCGCAGAATCGCCGCGGCAGACCGCGTGCCTTGGTTGAGCGTCTTGATGCCGCTCATCGCGAACTGGCGCAACGGTTTCCACAAGGAGAACTCATCACCGTTGACCAGGCCGATTACTATTTCCCGATCGACCGGCCCGACGTGGTCGTCGAGACCGTACGCGATGTGCTTGGGCTGGATTCAGATACCCACATGACCACGACCTAGCAACCGAGAGCGCTCGTTCTGCCGAACCCCGGCTTGGGACAACCATCGCGGGTGAAACAGAAAACGAGACGTTCGGAATCTCTGGATTCGAGACGCGCTCTGGTCCGTGCAATCGACGCTGCCAGCGCCCGTTGCCGAAGCCGATCGCGACGACACTTCTTGCAGCAAACGACATCGTCGTCACGCCGCACGAGTGCCAAAATGCCTCTTCATCAGTTGCAACAGCGGCACTTATCCAAACCAATGGTCGCTGCGTCGAAAACTTCTGCAGGCCCTAACGATACGGAGGTCAACTCAAATCTAGGCGCGGCGAAACTACCAAATACGTTGCTGCACCATCTATTTCGCGGTACGGAGTAGTTTACCGGTAAGCCGCATATTCGAACCCGTCGTATTCTCCCGCAGTCGACCGCGCCGGGTGGGGTAGGGAGTGCGGGTGTTGCTATGGTCGGCCGATTCGGTCAAAGGGGGCTGAGGACTGATCGTCACGACATCGCGCTGCTCTTTGCTGTCGGTCCTATCCGACGGCGCGCCTGGTGCTGGCGGTGGCGGCAGAGGTGCGTCAGGATGTGGAAGTGAGTGGTGTGCTCGATCCGGCCTTTCCTGGATGGCAGTGGCAACCTGATGAGATTCGAAGGTTGGCGGGCAGGTCAGCCGACCTGGTGGCTGAGGCGCTAATCGCCGCCTCTGTGGATCCGGTGATGCGGCGTCCGCCACGACATCGCATTGATGCGAGGGCTAGTGAATCGTGGTCAGCCGCCGGTGTTTCGGAAGATTCGTTGTGGGACGAGGTGCGTGATGCCATCGTTCCGTTCCCTTTCGGCAATGGTCACCCGCGCTTTTCGGCATGGGTGAATTCGCCACCGCACCCGCTGGCGGCCATGGCTGCGGGGGTCGCTGCGGCCATGAACCCCAGCGTGGCTGGGGGAAACCATGCCGCGGTGCATCTTGAGCACCAGGTCGTGCGGTGGTTTTGCGAACTCCTTGGCTGGCCCCTCGCAGCTGGGGGTCAGCTGGTATCGGGAGCCTCAGCGGCCGCATTGACGGCGTTGACCGTTGCGCGACACCGCGCCGCCGCGGGCATTGGTGTCGACGATCGCCGACTGGGCCTGACCGGGCTTGAGCGTAGGCCGCTGATCTATGCGACAGCGCAGGCGCATAGCTGCCACACCAAAGCGGTTGAGGCGCTGGGCATCGGGTCAGCCAACATCGTTCAGATCCCTACCGACGAGTCTGACCGAATGATCCCCGATCTGCTGGATCAGCGACTCACTGAAGACATCCTGGCCGGCGGCCTTCCGATCGCCGTGATCGCGACGTTGGGCACGGTCAACACCGGCGCTGTCGATCCGCTCGAACAAATCGCCGGCGTATGTGAACGCCACGACGTGTGGATGCATGTCGACGCCGCCTACGGTGGGTCAGCGGTCCTACTGACCGATGTTTGGCCGCGGGAAAAGGCTGCGCTCAGGGCGGCGGACAGCATCGCCGTCGACCCGCACAAGTGGCTCTACGTCCCTGTCGACGCTGGGCTGCTGATGTTCTCCGATATGGCGGTGGTGCGCGACACGTTCAGCTACGTGCCTGACTACCTACGTAGTGGCGGTGACCCCGACGAACCGGTCTGGTTCTCCGAATTCGGTCTGGAGCAGACCCGACCATTCCGCGCACTGAAGGTATGGATAACCCTCAAACACTTGGGACGACAACGGCTCGGGGAGTTGATCAGTCGTGACATTGCCGTCGCCGCGGCTCTCGCCCGCGCAGTCGAAGAGTCTCCCGACTTCGAGCTGCTTGCTCACGGATTGTCTGTTGTCTGCTTTCGCCACCGGCCTTCTGGGATGCCGGCCAGCGCGCTCGACGACCACAATCAAACCGCCCTAAGACACCTTCAGCAGCGCGGCCACGCATTCATCGCCGGCACCCGCGTCGGCGATCAGTTCGCACTGCGCGCCTGCGTCGTCAACCCTGCGACCACAACCGCCCATACCAACGCGCTGCTGGATGAGATCCGTGCTGCCGCAGCAAGCTGTCCCCCTGCCCCAACTTGATCTTTCCACCCCGCGCGGCTGGTCAGTATGGGCGAACGTCGCTGGCAGGGCATGATTGATACGTGCGCCTTTTCACGGTCGATTGCTTCAGCGACCGGCCCTTTGCGGGCAATCCCAATGCAGTCTGCCTGCTGGACTCAAAATGGCCGAACGATCAGTGGCTGCAACAGGTGGCCGCCGAAATAAACCTGCCTGCCACAGCCTTCGTCCGCCCAGCGCAGCCTCATCCAGAATTGCGATGGTTTAGCCCGCATACCGAACTTGCGCTGTGCGGCAGCGGCACCCTGGCCGCAGCACACATCCTGTCCGAGCTAGGGGAGGACTGTGCGACATTGGTTTTCTCCACCCGCGCCGGCGCGCTCGGCGCGCACCAAGAATCTGATCAACGCATCACATTGGATTTTCCCGCCTACGATCCCCGGCCTGTCCCGATTTCGTCGAGACTCGTTGATGCGCTTGGTGTTAGCCCCCGAATAGCGGCACGCGGCCAGCACGACTTGCTGGTTGAATTGGATTCCGCGCACGAAGTACGCCGCCTGATGCCCGATTTTGCCGCGTTGGCCACGCTTGATGCGCGCGGCCTGATCGTCACGGCGCTCGGCGGCAATGACAGCGACTTCGTCTCTCGCTTTTTCGCACCGGCCGCAGGCATCAACGAAGACCCAGTCACCGCCTCCGCGCACTGCACCCTGGGCGCCTATTGGTCGACGAAACTGAACAAGACCACGATGATCGGCCACCAAGTTTCAGCGCGCGGCGGCCGCGTCGACGTGCGGCTGCGCGGCGACCGGGTCGACCTCACCGGACGAGCCTTAACCGTCACGCGTGGAGCGCTAGTCATCTAACGCAAATAGGTTGCGGCGAAGGCGCTTTCCTGTAGATGGCACTCCCATGCTCAGAAGTCCGGTAGCGGACAAAGCGGTGTCAGTCCCCCGGCGGGGGAGGAGGTCCTGGACAACGACGCCGCCAGGCATCCGTCGACGAGCTCGTCTATGATTCATCCAATGAATCATCCTGCGGTAAGCGCCACGATCGCCAGGACAGGTCGAACATTACTGATAGACAATGCGTTCCATGTTGAAGCAGTCTTATCGGTGTGCGCAGAGCAATCAAACATGTTGGCGTTCAACATGATAACGAATATGCAGACTTTAAGGCGACATAACGTCGATTATCGGCACTGAATTAAGGTCGTCATGGGGTCCGAATTCAGGTACGATCGAAACTCATGAGAATCATATCGGTCACCGAGGTCAAGGCCAAGATCAACGAGTACGTCGACGCGGTCCGGGACACTCGTGACCAGATCACGATCACCAAAAACGGCGCTCCGGCCGCCGTGCTGATCGGCATCGACGAATGGGAATCCACCCAGGAGACCTTGCACTGGCTGTCTCAGCCCGACTTGGTGGATTCGGTGCAACAATCCGAGGCCGACATTGCCGCCGGCCGAACCTATGACGAGGACCAGATTCGAGCCAAATACCAGGTCCCTCGGCGGCCGCGCTGAGGTGGCCAAGCCCGGCCGCGGTTACGTAACTGGATTCACCGCAACAGCCAAACGCGACCTCGACAGGTTGCCGCCACGGATCCTGGCGGCCGTAATCGAATTCGCCTTCGGCGACCTGGCCTGCGAACCACGGCGCGTCGGCAAGCCGCTCGGGCGCGACCTCGCCGGTCACCACGGCGGCCGACGCGGGCCCTACCGACTCCTCTACCGCATCGATGACGAGACGCAGACGATCTGGGTCCACCGTGTTGACCATCGCGCCTACGTCTATCGGCCGCCAGCAAACCGATAATTCGTCACATGACGAAACTATGAGCGTGCGAGTGGTCAGGTGAGGTGAGCCCGGTCCCGAACAATCCTCGGATTTAGTACCAGTACGGTACCATAACCAATGGTACCGTACTGGTACCTAGCGATTTGGAGCCCGTTATGCCGGCGTTGAATGTGGATTTTTCCGATGAGGAACTGGCTGTCGTTCGATCCGCTGCCAGCAACGCGGGCGCGTCGATGCGGGCCTTCGCGAAGCAAGCAATTCTCGATAAGGCAGTTGATCGAACTGGCCGAATACATGCCCTTGGCCAGGAGATCGCGGAGCGGTCGGCCGAGTTGAATCGCCGATTGGCGTGACTGAATACCCAGCGGCCGATGAGGTGTTGATCGTGGCGGAGTACGCCTGCGGGTTCCGCCCTCTGGTGAGAGATCCGGGTCTATTTGAGTCAAGTCTGATGCGCCCAGCAGCAACAGTTTTCGGGACCGATGCGTATCCTTCTGTGTGGGATAAGGCGGCAGCGCTGCTGCACTCATTCGTGACGACGCAGTCGCTGGCAGACGGGAACAAGCGGACGGGTTGGGCTGCATGCTGGCTTTTACTTGGCCTCAACGGGCACCGGTTATCTTCCACCCTTGACGTCGACGCCGCCGAGAAGTTCGTGCTCGCTATCGCTGACGGCGAACTGAGTTGGGAGCAAATCGCAGCTCGACTATCCGACTTCGCAGAGTGACGTCAGAGATTGGTGAAGAGCAAAGGAGTACATGACGTTTCGACCCCGGCAAGACGCAACCCCGCGAAGATCGGTTCCGTAGTCTCCGACCGTGTCCAGCTGCCCTGATCCCGTTGTAAGGTGCAGATTTATGCCGCTGACTGAGCATTCGCAGTTCGCTGGCTACACCGTGGTGCGTCTGCTCGGCGCCGGCGGCATGGGGGAAGTGTATTTGGCCCGCCATCCCCGCCTGCCCCGCTACGAAGCCCTCAAGATCCTGCGGACCGACGTCTCGGCCGACCCCGACTACCAGCGGCGGTTCAACCGCGAGGCAGACCTGGCCGCCAACCTGTGGCACCCCCACATCGTCGGCGTCCACGACCGCGGTGAATTCGACGGGCAGCTTTGGATCGCAATGGATTACGTCTCGGGCACCGATCTGGCCGCGCTGCTGCGAACCCGGTATCACGCCGGCATGCCCAGCGGCGATGCGATCACCATCATCACTGCCGTGGCCGAAGCGTTGGACTACGCTCACCATCGCGGCTTGATGCACCGCGACGTCAAGCCCGCCAACATCATGATCAGCGGGCCCGACGAGGCAGGCGGACCCCGAACGTTGCTCAGCGACTTCGGGATTGCCCGCGCTCTCGACGACATCAGCGGCCTGACCGCAACCAACATGGCGGTGGGCACACCCGACTACGGGGCACCCGAGCAGCTCATGGGACAACCCACCGATGGCCGCGCCGACCAGTACGCCCTAGCTGCCACCGCCTACCACCTACTCGTCGGGCAGAAACTGTTCCCGCGCCCCAACTCTGTGGCCATCATCAGCGCCCACCTCACCACACCCCCACCCCCACCGAGCGCCAGAAGACCCGACCTGGCCCCCCTCGATGCCGCTTTCGCTCGGGCCCTGGCGAAAAACCCCGCCGACCGCTTCGCGCGCTGCGGCGATCTCGCCGCCGCGCTCGCCGAGAACCTGCACCAGTCACCCACCCGCGCCTTCCTGCACGGCGTCCTCGCACCACCCACCGGGCCCACCGCCCACCCTGTGCCGCCATCAACACCCACGCCGCTCGACGTCGCGCCGTTCGCGCCCACCCACCACGCCGAACCCGCTGCCACACCGCCACCTTCGCTGCCACCGCGACAGCTCCCCGCGCGCCGCCGGTTGGGTCGCCGCGCCGCCGTGATCGCCGCACTGGCCAGCGCTGCCGCGTTGGGCATCACGATCGTTCCCAACTTCACCCACCGCGACCATCCCCCAACCCCGAGCATCGCCCAACTCCAAGCCGGTGCCACCCAAGTCGGCCGCAGCTATCTCGAGGCACTGGGCCGCGGCGACGCCACCGCCGCCCTGGCCTTCTCCGCGCACCCACCCCCGCCCCGCCCCCTGCTCACGACCGAGGTCCTGCGCGCCCAACTCAACGCTGCCCCCATCACCAACATCAGCGTCCGTTCGGCGCCCTCTGCTCCAGGCGACAACCCCGCCGACGTGCAATACGTCATCTTGTCCGCCACCTTCGGGCCCACCCCGTCCCAGGCGCGTGTCGCCGTGCACCGCACCGGAAGCGACTGGAAGCTCGACACCACCACCGCCACCATCAACCTGGGCGCCCCAGGAACCAGCAACGCATCGCTGAAAGCCGTTGCATTGTGGGGTGTTCCAACTAACGGTGTCTCACCGGTCACGGTATTCCCTGGCGGCCTGAGCATCTCATCGACCAACCGCTACATCGACATCACCGCACCCGCCACAGCGGTGCTGCTCGATGCCCTGTCGAGCACCATCGAGGCGCCCACGATCCAGCCCACCGCCGCCCTCAACGACACCGGCCTGCAAGCCGCCAAGACCGCCGTCGACAGCTTCATCCACCACTGCCACCGCGGTGGCACCCCCCCACCGGAGTGCCTTCAGGCCGCAAATAACCCCACCATCAATGGCGCGGGCGACTTCACCAACACCACGTTCACCTTCGACCCGGCCACCATGGCGGTGGCTGTCCAGGGCAAGGCCACCTACCACGGAACCAGCGCCGCGGTCCCCCTCTACACCCTCATCGCCGACATCATCGGCACCGTAGACCTCACCCAGGACCCGCCCACCTTCACCCGCAACGTCCTTCGATAAGTCCAAGGCCCTGCGGGCACAACTCGCCGGCACCCCCGTCACCGACGTCGACGCCACGATTGGTCCAGCGTGCGCGAAATTCCGCAGGCCGGCGGTCGGCGGTATCGCTAGCCCGACGGCCATCGTCGAGCCGTCGCCCTCGATGACCGGTGTGATGTGCCAAATCAGGTTATGGCCGCTGGATGCCTTTCGGTAGGTGATGTAGGCACGGGCGTCCGGTCGCGGGGAGGTCTCAACGTAGTTCGCGCACCGGTGGCTTATTCCGGGGTGCCCGATGTTCCTGCTGCGCCGTATAGCTGGCCGCCGCTACCGCCGCTACCGCCGCTACCGGCGAGGCCCGCACTGCCGGGGCTGCCCGCCGTGCCGCCGTCGGCGGGAACGATCGGGCCGCCGGCACCCCCTTGGCCTGCGGCACCACCGTCACCGCCCGCTCCGCCGTAACCGATCAGTTGAGCGTCGCCACCATTACCGCCGACCCCGCCGCCGCCCCCGGCCCCGCCAGCTCCACCGTCGATCGTGCCGCCGTAGTTGACGATGTCGGTGCTGGTGCCGGTGCCGATGGTGGTCGCGGTGCCGGTGATAGCACCGCTGTCGCCCCCGGCGTAGCCGGTCCCGCCGTTACCGCCGGCGCCGCCGTTACCCCATAACAGGCCGCCGGCCCCGCCGACCCCGCCGGCCCCGCCTGCCCCACCCACCCCGCCGGACCCACCATCGATGGTGGCGGAGGCGGAGGAGTTCGAGATGCCAGCACTGTAGAGAGTGCTGGTCCCGGCGCCGGTGATAGCACCGCTGTCGCCCCCGGCGTAGCCGGTCCCGCCGTTACCGCCGGCGCCGCCGTCACCCCATAACAGGCCGCCGGCCCCGCCGACCCCGCCTGCCCCACCTGCCCCACCTGCCCCGCCGGACCCGCCATCGACGCTGGCGTAGTTGGCGATGCCGACGCCGGAGCCCGAGCTGGTGCTGGTGCCGGTGCTGGTGGCGGTACCGCTGATAATGCCGCCAGCGCCACCTTGGCTGCCGGCTCCGCCGGCGCCGCCGAGCCCCCCGTCGCCCGCCAACAAACCGGCGGCCCCGCCAACTCCGCCGCTCCCACCGACACCGCCCACCCCACCGGCGCCACCTACGAGGGTGCCGCCGTTGTAGATCGCGTAGCTATCGACCGAGCCAGTGCTGGCGCCCGTGATGGCGCCGCCGACGCCCCCTGCGGCGCCGGTGCCGCCGTCTCCACCAGCCCCCCCGTCACCCCATAACAAGCCCCCGGACCCGCCCGCGCCACCAGCACCACCGGCACCTCCGGTCCCGCCGGACCCGCCGTCGACGGTGCCGTAATTCAAGAGACCGTAGCTGTATTCACCGCTGGTGGTGACGGCGGTGATGGTGCCGCCGTTACCCCCGGCCGCACCATCACCGCCGGTGCCGCCACCCCCACCGTTGCCCCACAGCAGACCACCGGCCCCACCGGCGCCGCCGGCGCCGCCGGCGCCGCCCGCGCTGCCCGAGTTACCGGTGATAGTGGTGCCAGGAATCACCGTGGAGGACACAATGGTGGCGGCGCCGCCGGCCCCAGTGGCGCCGTCACCACCCTGACCGCCAGTCCCACCATCACCGAACAGGCCCGCGTGTCCGCCAGCCCCGCCGGCACCACCGGCCTCGCCGGTGCCTGCCACCGCGCTTCCACCTGCCCCACCGCCCCCGCCGTTGCCCCACAGCCAGCCGCCGGTACCACCCGCACCGCCAGCGGAACCAGCACCTCCGGCACCGCCAGCCCCGCCGGTGCCGATCAGTCCGGCCGCACCCCCGGTACCACCAGCTACTCCGGTGGTGGCGGAGGTGTAGCCGGTGCCGCCATTGCCATAAAGCCATCCCCCGGCCCCACCATTAGGGTCGGTCGCGGTCCCGTTAGCACCGTTACCGATCAACGCCCGCCCCGTGAAATCCAGGAACGGGGCGTTGACCGCGTTGATAGCCTGCTGCTCAGCGGATTGGAATTGTTGCGAGATGGCCTGCAGGGGGGACACACTGGCGGCCTCAGTGCTCGCATACGTGGCAGCACCGGCACTCAACGCCGCCACGAACTGCTCGTGAAACCCCGCCGCCTGCGCGTTGAGCGCCTGATAAGTGCGCCCATAGTCGGAGAACATTGCCGCGATCGCGGTCGACACTTCATCCTGGGCGGCGGCGAGCACCGAGGTCGTGCCCGCGGCCGCAGACACCCGCGCCGTGTTCAACGCCGAACCGATACCGGCTACCTGTGCGGCCGCCGATCCCAACTCACCCGGAACTACCACCATCAACGACACCACGACCACCTTGAGTTCGACGACACCTAGACCGACCCAAATCAGACCCCGAGAACCCAAAAACTACACAGTCGTCAAATAACCACGCGGCGAAAACTGACGCATAGAAACCCAAAGTTCACAGACCATCGGCTTGAGAAAGACTTCAGTACCTCTGGCGATCGGCCTCCGGTCCCGCAGGAAAGTATCCGAAGAGTGCACCCGCATCACTTGTAGGCTCGCCTAATGTTGCTGCAGCGAGGCGTACTCTTCGCCGGCTACACCATCGAGCGGCTCCTCGGCGCCGGCGAGAACGCACAGGTATACCTGGCCCGTCACCCCCGGTTGCCGCGTTACGAAACGCTCAAGATCCTGCACCCCGAGCTCTCCGCGGATGCGCCGTACCGCAACGAATTCAACCGCGCAGCAGACCTGGCCGCCGCCCTGTGGCATCCCCACATCGTCGCCGTGCACGACCACGGCGAACACCAGGGCCGGCTGTGGATCGCAATGGACTACGTCGACGGCGCCGACGCCGCCGCGCTGCTGCGAGACCACTACCCCGCTGGCATGCCCGCACATGAAGCCATCGCGATCGTCACCGCCGCGGCCGACGCACTGGATTACGCCCACCACCGCGGACTGCTGCACCGCCACGTCACACCCACCAATATCCTGATCAGCCGACCCGACGCGGGCAGCACAACCCGAATCGTGCTGCGCGACTTCGGGATTACCCATAGCTCCGCTGAGACCAGCGCGCCGACCACGACCACCCTAACTTTGAGTGGCGTCAATTACTGTGCACCCGAACAACTTCTCGGCCAGCCAGTAACCGGGCGCGCCGACCAGTACGCGCTCGCCGCCACCGCCTACCAACTACTGACCGGCTCCACCCTGTTCCCTGGCGACAATCCCGTCGCGGTCCTTGGCGCCCACCTCTCCGCCCCGCCCCCGCAACCGTCTCACCGGCGCCCCGACCTGGCATCCGCCGATCTCGTCTTTGCCCGGGCACTCGCCAAACACCCCGACGAGCGGTTCGTCCGCTGCAGCGACTTCGCGGCCGCACTGGCCGCCCAGCTCGGTACCCCGCATGGCGCTGCCGCCCGACTAGGCGCCCACGCCCCAGCAATGCCCTTTGAGCCCACCGGCTCCGCCCCCACACCCGAGAGGGAACACACCGCTGTCGGGCCCACCGCCCCGGCGATACCGATACCAACCCTGCCAGCATCTTTGCCTGCCGCGCGCGAGCGCAACCGCACCCGCGTGGCGCTCGCCGCGATATGTGTGCTCGCCGTCGTGGCCGCGCTCGCCGGGATCGGCACCTGGTACGCCCACAAGACCGCCACCCAACGCGCCGCGGCGGACCGCGAGGGCGCCCGCGTTACCGGCCAGCACTACCTGGAGGCCCTGGCCGCCGGCGACTCCCGCACCGCCCTGTCAATGGGTGCGCAACAACCCTCTACCCCGCAGCTGCTCAGCGATAAGGCGCTGCGAGCCCAACTCGCCGGCACGCCCATCACCGACATCGACGCCACGATCGACCCAAATCAGGATGGCGGCGCACGCGACACTCAGCGCTTGGTTCTGACTGCGAAATTTGGTGCCACCCCATCGAAAACCACGATCCGGGCGCATAAAGACAACGGCCAATGGAAACTGGAAACCACCAGCGTCGCCGTCAACATCGACCAGCCACCAAACTCCGATGCCGCCATGAAAACCCTTGCCGTTTCCGGCATCTCAACCGACGGAGCGGCCCTGCTCTCGGTCTTTCCCGGACCGCTGCACGTCACCTCCACCAACCCCTACCTCGACATCACCGCACCGCCGGCGACCCCGCTCCTGGAAGCGCTCACCGACACCAACCGACCCAGCATCCACCCCGCCATCACCCTCAACGACGCAGGACGTCAAGCGATTTGGACACAGATCGACACCACCGCCCTGCACTGCAACAACGGGGGCGCCCGGCCCCCGGAGTGCGGCCCGCCGAAACCATTGCCGCCCGGGATGTCAGCTGGCGAGGCACCCGATCCGGGCACCATGAAGTATCTCAACATCGAAAAACCGCCCGACCTCACCTACGACCTCGACGCCAACACCATGACCGTGCACGTCACCGGGAGGGTCTTCTACGCCGCTCAAGCACGATACGGCGGAAAACTAGCGCCCGTCCACATGACGGCCACCGCAGACCTGCTCTACGACATCACCCAACAGCCGCCAAAAGGTGTGCACAACTAACAATCGACACCACGGCGAATCAGCGCAGTGCTGCGCCATGAGATCGTGACCAGATTCGGCTCAACGAGCGCCGTTCGACCCGTTGCCACTCGCCGACTGATCCGCGCGGCCAGACCTGCGGCCCGCTCACGGTGGCAATCCCCTGCCGGTCGGGGCTGTCCGCCGCAGCATTCCTCGGCCCTGACGGCGCCGCCACGGCGGCGCTATCATCAGGGCGGCTCCACTGCCGTGGCCTAAGGCTTGGATAGCCCATGCCAGCGTCGTGCTGCGCTTAACGAAGGGATGCCCGGCCCGGCAGGAGGGGCAGACCGGCGGGGCGGCACCCTGGATGAAGGGATCGCCGTGCATGGCGATGACCTAGAGTGCCCCGCGACGGTTGACGGACGCGATCAGGGTTTGGCTGGCGGTCTCTCTGCCGGTTCGACCGGGCTTCATCATGGATTGCCGGCCCCGGTCGCGGTCCGCTGATCCGGCTAGACGCTCCTGCCGACACACCTGCGACCGCGCGACGGCCCTGTCGGTACCGCGCGGGTGGCGGTACGATCAATCGGTCCTAGACGCGCACTGTCTGATCAGCCCGGGTGCCGCGGTCGGGACGAGTTAGAGATGAATGCAGCGTTCGACGCGAAAGATTCTCGGCATGACGGCTAAGAACGTCACGCCCACCCGGACGCGTGATAGGCCCCGGGACGGCGCAGCCGACGCTGTTTGCGCCGGCGGCGTTGCCCCCCGTGGTGTGCCGCCCGCACCGGCTTTTGTGGAAACTGCCGGACCCAGGCATATTCGGGCGAACCTGACTGTGCGCCAACATCATCGGGGTGGTCGCGCGGATTTCCTCTCCTCCCGTGCAAATTGGACTACACGAGAAAGGCGACGCGCATGGTCGTGATCGGCGTGGACACCCATAAGGCCACCCACACGTGCGTCGCCGTCGACGCGGTCGGCCGCAAACTCGCCGAGGTGACTGTTCGGGCCACCACTGAAGGCCATCTCAAAGCGCTGCGGTGGGCCCGCGATGTGGGCGGCCCGGACGCGGTCTGGGGCATAGAAGACTGCCGCAACCTGTCTTTGCGGCTCGAACACGACCTGCTCGACGCCAACCAAACCGTGGTCCGGGTACCACCGAAATTGATGGCCCGGACCCGGGCCTCGGCGCGCACCCCGGGAAAGTCCGATCCGATCGACGCGCTGGCGGTGGCGCGCGCTGTCCTGCGCGAACCCGATCTCCCGATGGCGCACCACGACGAGGTGTCGCGCGAGATCAAATTGCTGGTGGATCGCCGCGAGGACCTGGTGGCCTACCGCACCGCGGTGACTAATCGATTCTTGTGGCGAGTGCACGAACTCGACCCGTCGCGGGCACCGAAGCTGGGCACCCTCGACACGGCCAAACATCAAGCTACGCTGCGGGACTGGCTTGACTCCCAAACCGGACTTGTCGCCGAGCTAGCCAGCGATGAGCTGGCCGACATTACCGCTTTGACCGAACAGATCAACCGCTTGCACAAACGTATCGGCGCGCTAGTTAAGACAGCAGCCCCGTCACTACTGGCCATCTACGGCTGCGCGGACCTGACCGCGGCCAAAATCATCGGCGAGACCGCTGGTGTGTCCCGGTTCCGCAGCGAAGCCGCCTACGCCCGCCACGCCGGTGTCGCACCCATCCCACACTGGTCGGGATCCACGGAGAACCGGTCACGAGCGACCCACTCGGGCAATCGCCAACTCAACAAGGCTCTGTACCGCATCGCCCTCACCCAGATCCGCCGAGACGGACCTGCCGGGCAGTACTACCGCAAACGCCGCGAAGGCGGCGACTCGCACGCCGGGGCCCTGCGCCGCATCGAACGCCGAATTGTGCGAACCGTTTTCGGACGGCTACGTGCCGAAGAGCGCAGGCGTTCCGTCCCTCAGACACCGCCGCAAACGTGTTGCCCGCGGACGCCCGTAGACGACACCTCAGCAACCGGTAGCAGTGCCGCGCACGCCTAACGCCCGAACCCATCTACCCCTGTCAGCGCACACCAGCGGGTCCGCCACCGCAGCAGGAGTCTGGCAACCCGCAACCCAGCGCAGAGACGCACAGTCCTCGGCACCACATTCCGGCTCCCCGTGACCGTCACACACTCACCAGCGCTACGCTCAGGGCCTGACCACTGGGCGCCAGGCTGCTATGCAGTGTGCCGCCATCGGGCTGGCTGATTCTACGTACTGCCGGCGCCCAGTGTGACGGGCGAGCCGGCGCACGCCAAGGCCATTAGCACCGGACTCGCCACGGCCAAGACCGCCATGAGCAGCGGCGGTCGACACCGCACAACCTGGGTCTGGCTTGTCGTTATCCTGCCCCCCGCCGGATGGCTCCGTGGATTGGTGCCGACCCAGGCTGGTATCGGCGCTGGCCCGAGACCGGTCCGTGCCGTTCGATAGCCGTTTTCAGGGGCGTACTCGCTGTGCTCGGCTCAGCATGAGCGCTGTCGCCGTACGGTAGGCCCGCGTCGTCATCAGCGACTGGAAGCACGACTACAACCATCACCGGCGGCACTCCTCGCTGGGCTATCAATCGCCCGCTCATTATGCTTCGATCTGCACGCACCGGTGAACCCGTCAAACGCCCATCTCGGGTGAACGACGTCCCGTACCCGAGGCCCGTCGATGAACCTCATCCAAGTGCCAATTTCGTGCGCTGCCCAAGTCCCGCCGGGCTCGCCGCGCCGTGCTGGCACACATGTGCCGTCTGCGCGCACGTTGCGACGTGTTGGCGGGTCGTATCGCACCCAGCGTCAGTCAGCGGCCGTCGAGATTCGTCAGCGAGCACGAATTATCCAGTGCGGGCGTATAAATCGTTGACTGACAGGTCTGGCACGTGTGCGCGCGATGCATGGAGCGACAGCTGCAGTGGGCGACACCGACGAGGACCTTGTGCGGGCTAAGGCGTGTGCCGCAGGTGGGACACCAAGCCGGGCGAGGCTCCTCCCAACCACGCCGCGTCTGACGTAACTCCATTCCGGCATGCTACAGCTCGAGGCTACGAACCGTGTTGGTCGAATGGATCACGCGCAGGGCATTGCTGGTGAGATGGCACATCGTGCAGGCCCCAGCGCGCGCCGCACGTTCGGAGTCGGGCGGCTTCAATACCAATTGAAGCGCCTGCGGCGCTGCTGAATAGCTTGAGCCGTGCCGGCCCAAGCCGATGTTTCTTTGCCTTTCTGGCTTTCGATTGTTGCCCGGCGGTTCGCTCGCGCTAAGGCCACGGCCTCCGCTGCGCTGCGGGCCCAAGGGCTCGTAGCGATAGCGCCCGTTGCTCGCCAGCTCGCGGGCGCCATCGCTACGCCCGGGCCTTGCACTCCGCGCCCCTATGCCGGGCCAAATCTCAATTGCCAGAAGGCAAAAAGAGCAGGCGGCCATGTGGGCGCCTGCCGTACACAGAAAGGTTCAACCATGACCGACACAACCAACATCGACAGCGCGGCCACCGCCGCCGACCAGCCCATCGGGACACTGGAACACCTTGACCCGGCGCTGCTCGATATCGGTGACAACGTCCGCGACGATGCAGCGCTGAGCAAGGCGTTCATCGCCAACATCGCTGAAAACGGTGTGCTGGTACCGATCACGGCTGTTCGTGACCCCGACCGGCCCGAGGTCATCCGTGTCCGCAACGGGCAGCGGCGCACCCTGGCCGCCCGCGAGGTCGGGCTATCCAGCGTTCCGGTCTACGTGCTGGCGTCCACGGCCGCCGATGCCAGCCAGGAGACCATCGACCGCATCGTGCATCAGATCGTGACGAACGATCAAAAGCGCGATCTCACCGATGCCCAGCGGGCGCGCGGGATCCAGCAGATGATCGACGCGGGGCTGTCGGTGACCAAGGTGGCCAAGCGGTTATCTGTCGGCAAGGAGGCCGTCAAGGCCGCCCACACGGCAGCACGGTCGGCCACCGCCATGGATGCCCTGGCCAACGGCCAACTCAGCCTGACCGAAGCCGCCGCGATCACCGAGTTCGAGGACATGCCCGGCGCGGTGGACCGGCTGATCAGGTCGGCAGGCGGTACGTGGTTCGAGCACACGCTCGCCCAGCTGCGCCAGGAACGCATCACCGCCCAGACCCGAGCCCACGCTGCCCAGCCTTTCGCCGACAAAGGGTTCACCATTCTTGAGCAGCGCCCGGATTCGTGGGACCCGGCCTGCATACCGCTGCACCACCTGGTGACCGCCGAAGGGGAGGAAGCCGACGATACCGCCGTCAGCGACCCCGCCCACTGGGCCGTGTATCTCGTGGACGACACCGCCCTGTGCGACGTGGAAACCGGCGAGGTCGTCGACGAGCAGAGCGTGGATTGGGAGACCGAGGACCAGCCAGACGCCACACCCGCCGAGGGGCTGCGCCACGCTAACACGGTCACCGACAAGGAGGTGTTCACCCCCGATTACTACTGCCTCGACTACCGTTCCGCAGCATTGACCCCGCAGAGCTGGTTCGCGCGGCAGGCCGGACTGGTGGACACCGACACCGGCGAAGCCGTCGACTTGGACGACGAGGCCCGCGAGGCCGCACGCCAGCAGGCAGCGCTCGACAAGGCCGAGACCGAGAAGCGTGAGCGCCGGAAAGTCTTGGCGCTCAACAAGCTCGGGGATGCCGCCCTCGGTGTGCGGCGCGAGTTCGTCAGGAAGCTGCTGGCGCGCAAGACCCCGCCCAAGGGTGCCGGTCTCTTCGTGGCGGACTGCTTGGCTCGCGACAGCGCGTTGCTCACCAACAACAACGCGCTGGACACCACCGCCGAGCTGCTCGGAGTCGACAGCGGCCAGGCCGTGGCCAAGCTCGTGGCCGATCTGCCCGGCACCGGCGACGGCCGCGCTCAGGTGATCACACTGGCCCTGGTGCTCGGCGCTCTGGAATCGCGGACCCCCAAGGACGCCTGGCGCAACAACACGGGCTGGTGGGGCCACCACGTCGGCTGCAGCGAGTACCTGCGCTGGCTCGCCGACAATGACTACCCGCTGGCGCCCGTCGAGGAGGTCGTGACCAAGGCCAAGAGCGCCGATGACGTGTACGAACAGTACTTGGCTGACGCAGTGAAGGAGTAACGACCCAAAGGAGGGCCGGGGCGCGCCCCGGCCCTCCTTTCGGTCACCAGCCGCCGCCAGTAAACGAGGCAGCGGCCCCGCGCTCCAGGGTGCCTCGTTGTCGTCGGCGGAAACGCTTACGGCGTTGCCCATTATTTGTTTTCCACCCCTCATCGCTTTGTCAGTATGGCCGGGCTCGGCCTCTGCGCAAGGCCACGGATAAAGGCCAAATGGCCCGAAAACTTTTCGCTCAAAACCACTCGCTGCGCTCGGCGAAAACTTTTCGTCCGGACCATTGCGCTCCGACCGATCTACCGGCCCGATTAGTGATCGCGATGAGGCGCGGGAGAAAAGGGTGAACACGGTAAAACGCTGCGGATCATGCTGGGAACCAGGCTGTTAGACCAGGAATCTATCAAGCATCGAATTACGTTTTCCGCCCATTGATCGCAGGGGCAAAACAATTTCATAAAGGCAAAAATAGTGTTGTCGATACCCGTCGAATAGCGGTAAAATCAATACAACGAGTCACCACACGGAAGGACTGCCAACAATGAGTACTCTCACCGTTTACACAAAGCCCGGATGCGTGCAATGCAACGCCGTTTTTCGTGCCCTGGACAAACTGGGAATCGCCTACCGCCGAGTCGATATCTCCGTGGACCCGGACGCACGCGACTACGTCATGGCGCTGGGCTACCTGCAGGCCCCAGTTGTCTACGCCGGCCCCGACGACCACCACAGCGGATTCAGGCCAGACCGGCTCCGCGAACTCGCCGCCTAAGCACGCCGATCAGTACCTCGAGGAGCCCCACCATGCACCAGCTCACCATCGACCACGACGCCCAGCCGGGCAGCGTCACCGACCACGCCGACTTCACCGCCGCCCACCAAGCCCTGCTGAAGTACGTCGTCGGAGCCGACTACTACCTGCGGCCCGTCCAGAACAGCACCGCACACACCAGTTACGAACTGCTACGACTGGCCGACCTCGACGACCCGCGGCCGTGCCGCGAACCCCAGGTGGCCGGGGTGGCCACCATCGAAGTCATCTCCCAGAATGAACCGCCCTTTGCTGCACCATATTTCGTCGCCTGCGACGCCCAGACCTGGATCACCGACCACGCCAGCAAATGGTTACACGGATCGAGCACTGACCCCGGCTACCACTACCCCATGTCTGTGCTGACGATCGCGCGTGGGGAAGCCCACTTCTATCTACGCCCCGGTGCCCTACTGAACGAAGCCGCGTCGCTGGCCGGAGCGGACACCGCACTCCGGCCCGCCCAGGACACCGTGGAAACGCTGCGCCACAACGCCGTCCAAGACAGTGGCAACCTGGGTAACCCGGCCGCCATCGCCGCCGCAGTGCAACGACACCAGCCCAAGGGAACCACCAAAGGCCAAACTGCAACGCTCATCTGGTACTACGCCCTGCTGCTGTGGGGAGTGAGCGCACCATGACCGCCGCCCGCAAGCTTTGCGCCCCGTTGACGCTGGTGACCGACGACGTCGACGACACCGAAGACCTCGACGTCGAATGGCGCTCCCAGACCGTTGTCGACGAATACAGCCCCGAGCACCAGTTCATCGGTGCGCTGATGTGGCTCAGCGCCGAACGGGCCCGGCACTTTCTGGACCTCGTGCCCGGCAACGCGATATGGAGGCCGCAGACCCGGTGGGCCTATGAACTGATCCGCGCCCTGGTCGACGCCGGCACAGACCCCACGCCGGTATCTGTGTTGGCCGCCGGGCGCCGCCAGGCCGGCCGCGACGCGCTTGATCCCACCGCGCCGCCGAGCGCCGGCAACCACAAGCGGTTGGCCCTGTATCTGTTCGATGCCTATTCCCAAGCTGTTGCGCCGGCCGCGGCGATCGCAGGGTACGCACGTGCGGTGCTCGAGGAGGCCTACCGTCGCGGGTTCGACACGTTCGGCATCAGGATGCAGCAACTAGCGGCCAGCGGCGCTGACCGCGACGACTTGACTGAGCAATTCGCCATAATCCGCGACGAGCTCGCTGAGCTGTGGCGCCGCACTGAGGCTGCCGCCAAACCTGAAGGGAGCCAACGATGAGAATTCTGCGGACAAGCGGCGACCTCCTCATCGCCGACCGTGTCAGCGCCGCCATAGCGGACTACCCCCAGCCGGTGGGACGCGCGACACGCACCGCGCACGCCTGGCTGGACATTCTGCATAGTCGCGCCCAAATCCGTGCAGAACGCCACCGTCGCAGCGTCAGACAATAGACCCAGCACCAGCATCTGCCCAGCGAGGCCGGTGTGCACGAGAGGATCGACCATGATCAAGCCCGCCCGCGACCCGCGACGTCGGTGCCACCAGCTGCGGCGCAGGTTAAGACACTGGCCCCCAAGCCTTCTGGGCGGGCTCGCCCTGGCCACCTTTGCCCTCGCTGGACCTGCCGTCGCCCAAGCGCACAGTGCTACCATCTCCCCCGGCGATGAAATCGACACCGTGCAAGCGCCGGGCGGCACACGGTGCACCCTGGGCTATACGTTCACCGACCCTGGCACCAACATCAACTACGGCATCACCGCCGGCCACTGCAACAAGGGTCACGGTGACAACGTGGTTGACCGCACCACCGGCGCCGGCGGACATTTCATCCTCACCGTCGCCACCGCCGGCGATAACCTCCAAGATGACTACGGGCTGGTCGATTTCGGCTCCAACCATTCGGTCCGCACGATGTACGGCATGCCCGTGAGCGGCATCTCCACGCCAGACCCCCATGCTGCTGTCTGCCATGACGGCATCCGCACCGGCATAGCGTGCGGTTCGCTGGACGGACGCCTGATCGCCAGCCAATACCTGACCACCGGAATGGCCCAAAGTATTCCCGGGGACTCCGGTGGCCCAGTCTGGCAGCTCGCCCACGACAACGCCGGGACCGCCAGTGTCATCGGTATCTGGCTCGGCGAGCACATCGAGCCCAACGGCGCCCACTACGGACGATTCATCAGCCTCACCGACGTCCTGGTCAACGTCGCGGCCAAAACCCACGTCCTGTAAGGACCCTCAAGGTCTGGGCTGACCGGCCGGTGAGCCCAGACCCGTTGCTGCTCGACTTCTTCAGCCGTCAGCGGGTATCAAGTGTGACCGACAGGGCCCCGTCGTGGTCAACCCACGCCCGGCGGGCTCGGCCGCCGGCCTCTTCGGGGTTGACACCGACACCCCGCCGGTCCCCCACACCCCAGCGCTGACCAGCGCACTCAACATCTCATCCAGAACGGAGCATCATCATGACCAACTCGGCGGCCGCCACCCATGTCATCCCAGCGGGTCTGATCACTCACAGCACCGTGGTGATCAAAGGCCAGCACCACGATCACGACATCAGCGTTCACCATGCCCGAACGCCGGATGCACGCATGAGCATCACCCTGGCTGGTATGCACATGGTCCTCTACAACTGCCAAACCGCCCAAGGACTACTCGAGGCATTCATCGCCGCCCGCGGTCACCTCTTGCATGTACCCGCCCAAATCCCCTCTGCTCGGGCGGATGCCCTACACGAGCCAGCAGGGCGCGTGACGCTTTCCCTCGAATGGACCCGCCGGCCAGTCTATGCCGTCGCCGCACAGTCCACGTTGAATCGACTCAAGACCGCTCAGATCCACTGGGTTGAGCTCTATACGGCACCCGTTACGTGGCAGATCCGCGATCGCGCCGGACTCCACTCCCTCATTGAGGTCCTCAACCGGGTGCACCAGACCGCGGTTGCCGTCTTCAACGACGGCCAGCAGTACCATGCTGATCCCGCCGACCCCGATTACCGCGCCGCCTAACCGCCGCATTGCCGTGCGGGCCCGGCCAGCTTCGTGATCACACGGGGTTGGCCGGGCCCCCTTTTTTCTTCGGGCCCCCGGGTGCCGGCGCGCCCCGCGCGACCGGACTGGCCACCTACGGCGGCCACCAAATCCGTAGCCCCTCACCTTCTTTAGCCGTCAGCAGGGTGCTCATGCTAAGCGGGCGGGGGCCCGAGCGCTCAACCCACGCCCACCCCGAACTACGCAGGCCCAGTGACCTTTTCGGACCTATGCCAGCCCGCCAAGGCGCTCACGCGCCGGCGAGCGCGGACCGAAAACCCTGCTCCGCTCGGCGCGGACTCTTCGGGGTTGACCACCCACCCTCACCCGCTTACCCGCACCCCAGCGCCGACCGGCGCAACCCATCACCACACCGAACGGAGCATCATGACCATCGAAATCGTGCACAGCGCCGCCGAAGGCACCCTCGTCCACGGCACCTCCCGCGGAGACGGCACGAACACCATTCTCAAAGCCGCCGGCTTTCGGTGGTTCCGCACACTGGGGGTGTGGGGCATCGCCAGCAGCCGCGATCGCCAACCCAACCGGTACAAAATCAACCGAGCCGTCGACGCGCTTCGCGCCGCCGGACATGACGTCCGCGTCGACGTCGACGACACCCACCGCCCCACCGCCGAGGCCGAGGCCGACAAGGCGCAGCGCCAAGAGCAACGCGTCGGCGCGCTCCACGCCAAAGCCGACCGCAAGGCGGCCGCAGCCGAGGCGGCCTGGGAGACCGAGCGCCGCGCCGTCGAGGCGCTGCCTCCCGACGGGCAGCCGATTCTGATCGGTCATCACAGCGAACGCCGACACCGCAACGCGATCGCCCGAGCCCACGATGCGACCCGCCGCGCCATCGATGCCACCGACCTGGCGCAGCAGGCCAACAGCCGGGCCGAGGCCGCGGCGTCGACAACGGCCCACCGGCACAACCCGGTCACCGTGAAGAACCGCATCGAGAAGCTGCAAGCCGAGCAGCGCGGCGATCAACGCATTCTCGATGGCCACCGCCGCGTCGTCGCCCGCAGCGCCACCCACGAATACGTCGACGAGTTCGGCCCGGCGACAGGGTCCTACCGCGACCAGGTGATCGCGCGCATGGCCCAACGCGGCGACGAGATCGCCTACTGGAACGGGGTTTACGCCGACCTGCAAGCCTCCGGTGTCGCCAGCACGCACAGCCGCGAGAGCATCAGCAAGGGTGACCTCATCAAGTACCGAGGCCACTGGTACCCGGTCGTCCGGGTCAACCCCAAAACGGTGTCGGTTCGCCTGCACGAAGGCGCCTCGTGGACGAACACGATCGGCTACCACGAGATCTCCGGTCACCGCCTGGGCAGCGAACCCGCCACCACGGCCAACGACTAGCTCACCGCCGCCGCGGGCCCGGCCAGCTTCGTGATCACACGGGGTCGGCCGGGCCCCCTTTTTTCTTCGGGCCCCCGGGTGCCGGCGCGCCCCGCGCGACCGGAGTGGCCACCTGCGGCGGCCACGAAATCCTGTAGCCCCTCACCTTCAAACCGTCAGCAAGGGTCGCAGCCTAATCGGCCGGGGGCCCGAGCGCGCAACCCACGACCGCACCGAACTACGCAGGCCGAGTGACCTTTTCGGCCCAATGGAAGTCAATCCCCAAGGCGCTTCGCGCCGGGGATTGACCCGGGCCGAAAACCCTGCTCCGTGCGGCGCGGACTCTTCGGGGTTGCGCACCCACCCTCACCCGATTCACCGCTCCCCAGCGCCGACCGGCGCACTGAAATCACTCAATGCGAAACGGAGAACCACCATGACTGCACAACTGGACTACTGGGCCAGCACCGACCACGACCCCACCAGCATGCTCGAATCCATCCGGGGGCTCACCCCCACCGAGGCGCCACCCACAGCGATCACCACCGTTGACATCGACGAGCTCGCCGTCCTCCAGGTCGCCCACGACGGCCAGCGCATGCGACTCCGCGGAGCAGACCGCGACGAAGCGATCCGGCGCATGCACGGGCGCGTCGACATCGACCTCGTCGCCTGGCGGCTCCACACCACCTCACGCACCGTGCACCGCGTCGCGGCCCGCCTGGGCCTCACCCTCCACAAACCCACCCCCGCCGACCAATTCGGAGACCGCAGCCACCAGACAGGCCCGTCCTCCCCCCGCGCACGAGCCATCGCCTAACGACCGCACCGGGCCCGGCCAGCACCCGCACCACCACGGGGTTGGCCGGGCCCCCCTTTTTCTTCCGCCCGGTTCAGGTGGCGGCGGCGCGCCCCGCGCGACCGCCGAACCGGCCACCTACCGGTGGCCGAAATCCGTAGCCCCTCACCTTCAAGCCGTCAGCAAGGGTCGCAGCCTAATCGGCCGGGGGCCCGAGCGCGCAACCCACGCCCGCACCGAACTACGCAGGCCGAGTGACCTTTTCGGCCCAATGGAAGTCAATCCCCAAGGCGCTTCGCGCCGGGGATTGACCCGGGCCGAAAACCCTGCTCCGTGCGGCGCGGACTCTTCGGGGTTGCGCGCCCACCCTCAGCCGATTGACCGCTCCCCAGCGCTGACCGGCGCACCACTCAGCACACCGAACGGAGCAACACATCATGGACCACGAATTCGAACTCGCCTTCAACCTTCTCGACGAGGCCGCCGGACGAATCCAGCACCAGCAGTACGGAATCACCCGCATCCTGTTCCACAACCACGGCGACATCGCGCTCACCACCGTGCACGACTACACCCGCGAAACGGGCCACCACCTCGTGCTGCTCGCCACCGACGACCACGGACAGATGGTCGCCATCGAAGCCACCGCAACCCACGTCAACACCGAACCCGACACCCGGATCCTCAAAGTCCGCGCCGGCGACCTGACCTTTCACGCCACCGCCGACACCTGGACTTACCGCGCCGCCCACCACGGTCACACCTACACCCTGACCGCCGGCGTCGGCGACCAACCGGCCTGGACCACCACCGTCGACAACCAGGCACCACACCGTCACGACGACCTCGACACCGCGATCGACACCATGCTCGCCCACCACTCGAGCGGGGCAGCCTAGCCACCCGCCGGCTGGCCGGGTCCACACCCACACCGGGCCCGGTCAGCCCTCTCACCCGCTCTCAACACACAAGGAGTTTTCTGTTGCCCGACATCGACTTCGGCGCCGCCCTCGACTTCATCGACACCGCCGAAGGCATACCCCGCCAACTCCGGTTCCAGCGCAACTGGGCCCCGCCCGACGACCCCCGCATTTTCGACGGCACCGGGCAACTCGTCGCCGTGATCGCGGCCGCCGGACGCACCGACAACGGCCACACCCTGCCCATCAGCCGCCCCGGGGTTGACCTCGACGACGTCGAACGGGTCCTCGAGGGATGGCAAGACTGGGCCAAACTCAACACCTACACCATCGACCTAGCGGCGATCCGGCGTCGCATCCAAGCCGCCGGACTCACCTAACACCGGCTCCGCCGCGGGCCCGGCCAGCTTCGTGATCACACGGGGTTGGCCGGGCCCCCTTTTTTCTTCGGGCCCCCGGGTGCCGGCGCGCCCCGCGCGACCGGACTGGCCACCTACGGCGGCCACCAAATCCGTAGCCCCTCACCTTCTTTAGCCGTCAGCAGGGGCCAAGTGTGACCGCCAGGACCCCGTCGCCGTCAACCCACGCCCGGCGGGCCCGCCCGTTCTCCGCTCCCGCCGGCCTACCCGGCCGGCTCCCGCTGCGCCCGTGCGTCACCGGCGGCATTTGCGGCCCTACCCAGCTCGCTGCCGCTCGCGGCCGCAAATCCGCCTCCTGCTGATCCGCCGGCCTCTTCGGGGTTGACACCGACACCCCGCCGGTCCCCCACACCCCAGCGCTGACCAGCGCACTCAACACCTCATCCAGAACGGAGAATCACCATGTGCTACAACCGCATCGCGGTCCTGGCCCACCTGCGCACCGAACTGATCGCCGGCGCCTGCAACCCGAGCCGAGGTCTCGCCGAACTGGCCGCCCCACTGCTGGCCGACCAGACCTACCGACCGCTGCTCGACAAGATCGGTAACCGCACTCCCCTGCGGGCCGCCCTGCTGTGGAGTCGCATCGGCGACCACCTCAGCGGGCAAGCGCGCATCGACGCGCTCACGATGGCGGCAGTGTTCGCCCTCCAAGGCGGTAACCCGGGCATCAGCGCCACCTACATCACCCGCGTCGACGTCGCCGTCCGCACCGCCCACACCCAAACGCCGGCCCTGATCGACGTTCTCAACATCGACCACCGCATCCGCGGGCACCAAACCCACGCCACCGTCTAAAACCCCCGCCCCCCTTGACGAAAGGACCCGCCATGAGCAACCACACCGAATGGGGCCGCGCCGCGCACAGCCTCTACACCGTCCGCCCGCGCCAACGGGCGATGGAGGAACTCTCGCCCGACGACGACCACGAACTCACCGCGCCGTACGTGCTGGGCTTGTGGAACGAGAACGGCGACGGGCTTGCGCTGCAAGGAAGCCGCCGCGAGCTGCTCGACTACCTCAGCCTGGCCACCGCCCACGTCCAACGCGAAACCGATCCCCGCCGAGAACTCAACCAAGCCCTCAAAGGACTCCAAGAGCTTCGACGAGAACGTAGCGCGGCGCTCGATCACGACAGCACGGGCGGCGATATCGCTCGGCTCGACGAACAGGAAGTTGACCTGCTCAACGACGTCGCCGAGGCCGCCGCTGAAGTCAACGACCAGCTCTAACTTGCCGTGCGGGCCCGGCCAGCTTCGTGATCACACGGGGTTGGCCGGGCCCCCGTTTTTCTTCGGGCCCCCGGGTGCCGGCGCGCCCCGCGCGACCGGACTGGCCACCTACGGCGGCCACCAAATCCGTAGCCCCTCACCTTCTTTAGCCGTCAGCAGGGTGCTCATGCTAAGCGGGCGGGGGCCCGAGCGCTCAACCCACGCCCACCCCGAACTACGCAGGCCCAGTGACCTTTTCGGACCTATGCCAGCCCGCCAAGGCGCTCACGCGCCGGCGAGCGCGGACCGAAAACCCTGCTCCGCTCGGCGCGGACTCTTCGGGGTTGACCACCCACCCTCACCCGCTTACCCGCACCCCAGCGCCGACCGGCGCAACCCATCACCACACCGAACGGAGAAACACCATGAGCGCATACGTCGTCGAGGCCGAACACATCAATGTCCTGCTGTGGGCCGGACGCCACGGATTCCGCCGACCCGGCTACAACCTCACCTGGGTCTACGGCAACCCGACCCGGGTCAACCAGCTCACCGAGGACAACCTCGACCAGGTCGGGCAGATGCTCGTCGACGCCAACACCGCCTCGGTCAACTACTGCTACTTCAACAACCCCATCCACGAGCCCTACGAGTACTACTACACCCGCCCGCTGCACACCAGCTGGTCGATCGTCGAAGTCCTCAAGGCGTTGCAGTGCTACGAATACCAGGCCTGCGAACCCAAAGACTGGCAGCACACCGAGGCCTACGCGTTCTGCCGCGAGCTGCAAACCATGCTCGCCCAGGCCCTGCCGGGCTACGACCCCGCTCCCTGGGGCATCACCCGCATCACCCTCCCCGCCGCCTACCGGCGCAGCGCCTAACCACCCACCCAGTACGAGAGGAGCCGTCTCATGATCATCGAAGGCACCGTGAACCGCAGCATCGACAGCCGCACGGTCGAGATCCCGTTCATCATCGACACCGTCACCGGCACCTACAGCCAATGGGGACACGACACCATGGCCCTCGGCGAGAACGTCGACCTCCTCGAGGCGCTACGCGACACCGCCTGCGACATCACCTAAGCGGCCCCGCCGCGGGCCCGGCCAGCTTCGTGATCACACGGGGTTGGCCGGGCCCCCTTTTTTCTTCGGGCCCCCGGGTGCCGGCGCGCCCCGCGCGACCGGACTGGCCACCTACGGCGGCCACCAAATCCGTAGCCCCTCACCTTCTTTAGCCGTCAGCAGGGGCCAAGTGTGACCGCCAGGACCCCGTCGCCGTCAACCCACGCCCGGCGGGCCCGCCCGTTCTCCGCTCCCGCCGGCCTACCCGGCCGGCTCCCGCTGCGCCCGTGCGTCACCGGCGGCATTTGCGGCCCTACCCAGCTCGCTGCCGCTCGCGGCCGCAAATCCGCCTCCTGCTGATCCGCCGGCCTCTTCGGGGTTGACACCGACACCCCGCCGGTCCCCCGCACCCCAGCGCTGACCAGCGCACTCAACACCTCATCCAGAACGGAGAACCACCATGACCACTGACTTACGCACCCCCGCCGACATCATCGCCGCGGCCGCCGGCTTCCTGGGCTTCGCCCCCACCAACAGCATCGTGGCCTACATGCTGCGCGCCGACACCGGCCAGAACCTCACGGTGCGCTGCGCGATCCGTTTCGACGTCACCATCACCACGGCCCAAGCCGCCAACTTGCCCGCCACCTGCAACCTGCGCCCCACCGACAACCACGGGGCGATCCTGCTCGCCGTCTGCGACGAGCAGCGCTACCCGCACGCCCTCGCCGTGCTGGACGCCCTGCGCGATGCGCTCACCGACGCCGGAATCCCCGTCCGCCACCGCATCATGACCCGCGACGTCACCGCCGAAGGCCAGTGGTATGACCCCGACACCGGCCAACACGGCCCTACCTACCCCTACACCGACTCCCTGATCACCGCCCAGCGCGTACTCAGCGGCGGTCGAGTCAGCCGCGGCCGCAGCGACATCGAGGCCGAATTCGCTCCCCTGCCCCCCGCGCCCCCCGTGGCGCTCGGCGATCACGGCGAGCTCGTCCTGTCCACCGCCGAAGAGATCGCCGATGCCCTCAACGGCCATCCCATCAACCGCAGCCTGCCCACCCGCGCCGGCCACATCATCACCGCCGACGTCTCGATGCGCGACGCCATGATCTGGGCCGCCATCGAGCACACCCAGGCCGCCACCGACCTGTGGACCCACATCGCCCGCCGCCTGCGCGGACAACCACGCGCCGAAGCCCTCACCATCGCCGCGACCGCCTACTGCCTGCTCGGCGACACCGTCCGCGCCGGCATCGCCGTCGACACCGCCCTCGAGGAAGCCCAAGCCGCGCACGCTCCGGCCCCCCGGCTCGCGGTCCTGCTGCTGGCCGCGCTGCGCGCGGGCCTCCCGCCCGACGAAATCCAGCGCGTCATCCTTAACAGCGCACCCCGCTCCCACAGCGACTAACGAAACCGCGCCACCGGGCCCGGCCAGCTTCCTGATCACACGGGGTTGGCCGGGCCCCCTTTTTTCTTCGGGCCCCCTGCGCGCCGGCGCGCCCCGCGCGACCGGCCCCCTCAACACCGCGATACACAAGGGCCCGGTCAACCCCCTAGGAGGGTTGCCCCGGGCCCCGTTTCTTCCGCTCCGCGGTCCTGCGCAGTCCTGTACTCAGAAACCGCGACCGCCGGCTACCAGCGCAGCGCGTCCTGGCCGTCACTCGCACGCGCCCACCCGACGTCGACCGCCGGCAAGTGCGGCGCCTCACCGCTGACCAGCCAGCGCACCATTTCGCTGCCCACCACATTCCCTGCCTGTGTCACCCAGTCCAGCAGCGCACGTTCCACACCAGCCTCCTCCGACCCCTCGCCGCGCCATTACATCCATTCTCGCGGCCGCCGGCGACACCACCGAACACGCCACGCCTTAGTGCGGCAGCCCCGTCGACACCACCCAGTGCACCGTGTGGCTGACCAGCAGCCACACCATCACCGCTACCACCAGCCCAACAGCAGCTGCCCCGACCTTGATTTTCACCACGTCCGGCTCCTTCTCATCGTTTGCTGCACGCACTCGGGTAGCTGCTAGCCAAGCCCTTCTCAAGCGCGGCCCCCAGTCCGGTCACCACGTCCACACCCACCGGCCACGCGGACCGCCGTGTTCGCACGTGCGCGGCCGCAACTTCCGCCGCGCCAGCAGCTTCAGCCACCATTGCCATCTCCCCCGCTCACCACAGCCAACCTCCCTCAACTCTAAATCCGCCACGCCCCACCTCCTGGCACGATTCCTCACCCCAGCCCCTTCCCCGTTCACACCCCCGCTCGCCCCCGACCTCACTCACTGAAGACTTCTGGCACATTGGCACAAGTATGTGCAAGACTGGTTGTGGCCGCGCGCTGCGCGCGGCCACAACCGTTCGTCCCCCTGCTGGGTACGAGCCGTCGCGGGCGGGAGGTGGTCGCCGGTGTTAACGATTTCCCGGCTCTCCCGCTGGAGCATCGCCTATTACGAGAAGACCGCCAATGAGGCCAAACAGGCCGCGATGGATCGGGTGGCCGCTGGCGGCGGGCTCGGTGAGTACTACTCCGAAGGCGACACGCGGGTACCGACCTGGGTGGTGGCGGGCGATGCGGTCAGGGTTGGGGAGCTGACCGGCTTGAGCGGCGCCGCGTTGGCGAGCGGGTTTGCTGACGGGGATGTCGCCACCACCTGGCTCGACGACGGAATCGCCCCCAACGGCGCCGCCGGGCGCGCCTTCACCAAGGAGTCGGTACACGGTTTCGACCTGACGTTCGCCGCGCCCAAGAGCGTGTCCCTGCTGCGGGCACTGACCAGCGAGATCAACGAAAAAGTGGTCGCCGAAGCGCACTCGCGCGCGGTCAAGGCCGCTATGGATTACCTGCACCAACACGCCGGCTACACCCGGGTGCACAACCCGGTGACCGCCAAGAAAGACCTGCAACGATTGCCCGGTTTGGTGGCGATCGCCTACCAACACGAGACGTCGCGGTGCGGAGACCCGCACTTGCACACCCACGTCATCGTGCCCAACCGGCAAGCCCGCGGCGACGGTGTCTTGGTCTCGATCGACTCCAAATCGCTGCATCACGAAGCTAAAGCGGCCGGGGTCATCTATCAGGCGGTGCTGCGCCACGAGCTGCACGCCGAGCGCGGCGTCGAATGGCGCGGCGTCGACGAACGGTCCGGCATGGCCGACATCGCGGGCGTCACCAAGGCGTGCCTGACAGCATGGTCGCGGCGCTCCACGAGGTTGCGGGAATGGGCGCGCAACAACCTCGTCGTCGTCGACGGCGAACCCAACGCACAACAGCTCGCGGCCGCGCAGAAAGCCACGCGCCCGGCCAAACCCGAATCCAAGCCGTGGGCCGAACTCAAAGAGGAATGGCGCGCCGATGCGCGCGGTCTGGAATTGGACCGCGCCGCGCATGTCGAGGCGCGCGATGCGCGCCGCGCCGCGCCGCGCATTTTGACCGACCGCACGCGGTTAGCGCACATGGTGGGCGCGATCGACAAAAGCGCGTTCACCCGCGCCGACCTGGTGGAGTTGGTGGGTGCGCTGCTGCCCGTCGATGTGCCCGAAGATCCGCGCACCATCATCGAAAAGATCGTGGACACGGTCGCGGTGCGGGTCAGCGCGCCGCGCGAGGCGCACCACCGCGAAGGACACGAGCTGTTCACCGTCGACGCGGTCATGGCCGAAGAGGAGCGCATCTTCGCGATGGTCGACGACGCGGACGCGCGCACGCACCTGGATGTGCGGCCCGCCGACCTGGGCGACCTCTCGCCCGACCAAGCGCGCGCGATCGCCAACATTGCGCACTCCCCCTACCTCGTGCAGCCGCTGCAAGCGCCCGCGGGCGCGGGCAAGACGCACTCGCTCAAAGCGCTGCGCGGCGCCGCGCACCGCGCCCACAAAGAGGTCCTCGTGCTCGCACCCACCGGTAAAGCCGTCGACGAGGCGATGCGCGATGGCGCGGGAGACCGCGGGTTGACGGTGGCCAAAGCGCTCAAACTCATCGAAGACGATCAGCTCGACATCGACCGGCGCACCGTGATCGTGGTCGACGAAGCCTCCATGCTCGGAACCCCCGAGCTCAAAAAACTGCTCGCCTGCGCGGTGGTGGGACGCGCCAAAATGGTCCTCGTCGGCGACGCGTATCAGCTCTCACCGGTCAAAGCGCGCGGCGGCATGTTCGAGAACCTGTGCGACGAGCTGCCCTGGTCGCAGCGCCTCGGCGAAGTGTGGCGGATGCGCGACCCCGCCGAACGCGACATGTCGTTGGCGTTGCGCTCCGCGCACGGCAACCGGCTGCGCAAAGCGGTGGGCTGGTACCGCAACCACGGGCGCCTGCACTCCGGTGACCCGATCGCCATGGCAGATGACGCCACCAACGCCTACCTGCAGGCCCGCGCACAGGGGAAAGACGCTGCGATCATCTGCGACCGCTGGGAAATCGCTGATGCCATCAACCGCAAGCTGCACGGCGCGCTCACCCAGGCAGCGGCCGCGCCCACCGACGTCGCCGGCGATAAGACACGGTTTTTCACCGACACCGTGCGCGTGGCGCGCGATCAAGACGTCCGCGCCGGCGACATCATCATCAGCCGCAACAACGATGCCAGCCTGAGCGTGGAACCCGGCGCCGAGCACCGGGCCGGTGAGCCGGTCGACCAGGTCCGCAACGGCAACCGCTGGCACGTCGTCGGCGTCGACGCCCAGCGCGGCCGACTGGCCGCCGAACGGCTCACCGACGGCGCGCGGACCATCTTCGATGGCGACTACCTGCGTGAACACATCACCCTGGGATACGCGACCACGCTGCACGCCGCCCAAGGCATCACCGTGGGCAATTCCACCACTGCCGGCGCGTGCTTCACCGTGCTCAGCGACAAAGCCTCACGCGCTATGGCCTATGTCGGGATGACCCGCGGCAAAGACGAAAACCATGCCTACATCTACCAGCCCATCACCGGGGAAGCCGACCACGAACACAGCGGGGTCGCCGCGGGCGCCGAAATCCACACGCTGCGCCGCGGCAACAAATACGCCGCCGCGCACTTCTTCCGGATCATCCTGGCCAACGACGACCGGCCCCGGACCATGCACGCCGAGGCCGAACGCACCGACCGTGACCTGCTGCCCCCGGTCGTCGCAGGCCTGCTGGACCGCCACGACCAACGCCGCCAACAGCTCCGCGCCGGCTGGCGGGCGCACAACGCCGAAGCCCGCGCCCGCGACGCCGCCTACGACCGGCTGCGCCAGGCGACCCAACGCGGCCGCGAGCGCGGCAGCGAGCGCGGTCATGAGGGGGGGCTGGAACTGTGATGTCAGTCAGGAAGGTGAGCACCCGTGCCTGAGGAGCCCGAGCAGACTGGCGCGGCGGTGGATCCGCTCACCGAGGCCATCACGGCGTGGCAATCCGCACACACCACGCTGGGGCCGCACCACGAATCCACGTTGACCGCGCTGCTGGCGGTCGCCTCAGCGCGTTGGGGCGCGGGGGACAGTCTGGGCGCCGTCCACGACGCCGGCGACGTGTGGGCCGCCCGCCGCGACCTCCTCGGGGACGAGCACCCAGACACGCTGGTGATCGCCGGCTTGGTCGCGATGTGGCGGTACCACCGCGGGGACGAGGCCGCAGTTGGTGAGCTGCGCGCGCTGGTGCCGGTGATGACCCGCGTCCTGGGTGCAGAGCAGGCCGACACCTTGTGGGCCACGCACACATTGGCGACCGCCGAGGACGCCGGCGATGATCCTGCTCGTCGACTGCTGCGCTGGGTGCAGCTGGCTGCCGCCGAAACACGAGTGTTCGGGGCACGCCACGAGCTGACGCTGTCAGCGCTGTACGGGGTGGCCCTGGCCCGTCACGATCTCGGCGACCTATTTGGCGCGAGCACCGATGCGTTGATCGTCGTCGGACATCGCCGCCGCCTCCTGGGTGACCATCATCCCCACACCTTGGCCGCACAGTTGTCGCGGTTGACCTGGATGGGTGAGGCCGGGGCCACCAATGAGCACACCCTCAACGAGTTCGACGAGTTGATCGTGGCCCTGCAGAACACACTCGGTCATGACCACGAACAGGCCGTGCTCGGCCGCTACTACCGGGTGCTGTGGACGCCCGACACGGCCAATGACATTGAACGGATTTCCGAATGGGAAGTCCTCGCCGAGGATCTCGAACGCACACTGGGAGAACAGCACCCAGTTAGCGTCGATGCCGCCCAGCAGCTGGGCGTGGCCCGCGCTGAATGGGAAGTCGATCTCGACGATTTCCGCGGTCTTGCTTTTGACCTACTGATCGACCTCGAGTCCGAACACCGCGATGTCGAGCTTGAAGCCGGCCGCGGCTACATGCAGCCGGGCAACCTCGACGTCGACGCGCAAGACAAGGTGGCCGAAGATGCCGACGAACAGCGGGCCGAGCGGGCCGACCTGTTGGAACACACGATCGAAGTGAAAAAAGCGTTGGGCCGCAGCGCCCGCGCGCTCGGCAACGATCACCTCGATGTGCTGCAGTGGCGCTACTACCTTGCGTGGTCGCTGTGGGACGGTCACGAATTCGACGCCGCCGGGCAGCGGACCCGACAGCTCATCGACGACTGCGTACGGCTACTCGGCGAGGAGCACGCACTCACCGGCGCGACCCGGACGCTGGACTACCACATCACCAACCGGGTGTGGGGCGGGATCCTTCCCTTTTGGGACGGCGGCGCACTCCTGCCGTGAACCCGCCCGCCGGGCGGGTTCACCGTGGTCTGGGGACGTACACCGGGGGCTGCGTGGTGAGGTCAATGGTGCTGTCTACCTTGAAGCTTGAGCGCAACGGCACAGTTTGGCCGTGCAGAGTCCCCTCGCCGTGGTAGTTCAGCGTTCCAGTCAGATGAACCTTCATCATCTTCGGGTCGAGTTGATAGTTCACGTCTTGGGTGCTTTCGAGGGTGATCAGCTTCTGGGAGTCGATGTCGACGCCGGTGGTCGTCAGCGCGCAACCCCCCGGCGGGCAGCATCCTTCCGGTGCGGCCACGCCGGCAAAGCAGAAATGCAGTCGCCGGTCTAAGGCGTCCAGGGACGCCTGACGGCCGGCGTCGTTGAGCACGATGACCGGCGTGATGCTCGGTGGACTCGTGGTGTTGGTCAGTGCCTCCAACAGCAGCGGTGTCGTGGCCGCGGTGATGTCGATGTAACGGTTGGACGAGGCGACCTGCGGTGTCCCGGGAAACACCGAGATCCGGTTCGCGCCATCGACGGCGACCCCGGACACCGTCAGCGCCTTCATCGCGGCGTCCGCATCCGGAGGCGAGTTGATCGTGACCGCGACCGTGGTGGTATCCAGCTTCCATCCACCGCCTTGGTGATGGGCGGTGATCACCGTTTGCGACGGGGTCGGCCCGAACTTGGCCGACAGGGTCAGCCGCTGAGTATCGGGGGCGGCGTTCGGGTCCTGGGCTGAATCGGTGGTCACCGCGATAGCGGTGATCGGGGTGGCGGACAGCTGGGTGCTCAGGGCCTTGTCGGTGAGCAGCTGCGGGGTGGTGGGCTGCTGGGCGCTGAGCGACAACACGCTGCGGGCATCGCCGGTGGCCAGGGCCTCCAAATAGTGCTGGCCGCTGAGCCGCGCCGCTTCGCGATCTTGGGCAGCGCGCTGGGCGGCGTCGGGTCCGCTAAAGGTGTGCGCAGCGAAAATGCCGCCAACGGCCAGCACCGTCACCGCGATCACGGCCGACACGACCGCGATGACAACGCGCTTGCGGCGGCGGGGTTTGCCGGCCGATCCCGGTGGCGGGGGTGTGAAGTGGTGGTGCCAGGGCGCTGCCCTGCTGGGCTCGGCCGGTCCGGGTGCGCCCGGATGCGGTGTCACGAGGTACGGCGGGGGTGGGGAGGCGGCCATCGTCGGGTCGGCCGGTGACGCGTTAGTCGGCGGGGACAGTGCGCCGGCCAGCGCCGCCGCGAAGTCGGCGCAGCGCGGGAAACGCTGCGCGGGGTCTTTGGCCAGGGCACGGGCGAATACGGCATCGGTGGCCGCCCACTGAGGGCGCAGGGCGCCCGGACGCGGCGGCGGGGCCGTCAAGTGCGCGTTGATCACCGCGACCGGGTGGGGGTGGGGAAACGGTCGGCTGCCGGTGAGTAAGTGGTAGGCCGTCGCCGCCAGCGCGTATTGGTCGGCGCGGCCATCGATCGGGGCGCCGCGCAGCTGCTCGGGTGCGCTGTAGTCGACGCTTACTCCCATCTGGGTGGTGGTGGCGGACTGCAGATCGGTGGTTTGGGTCAGATCAGTATCATCGGCGGCCGGGCGCGCGATCCCGAAGTCGCTCAACAAGACTCGGGGCGCGCTGCC